>CAXTWV010000315.1:0-6012 GCA_964248005.1 uncultured Ktedonobacteraceae bacterium
ACCCATCTTTTGAGCATCTCGGCTCGATAGATTTGAGTACCTGGACACGAGCTATGACCTGAAATTGCTCTCCTTGAGCGACATTGAGGATGCCTACCACTTTGACGCGAACAAAGGACGAGCGTCATGGTCACATAGGTGGATTAATTCATGCAGTTATTGCTCAGTGAGGTCAAGGCAATTGTCCTGCACTCTACTCAATCTCATTTGACAGAAACATGTATGAATGCTATGATGAATGTCATAATTCGATAGCTCTGTATTATATAATAAGAATTACAAGGAAAAGTCTATTGAGACAACATACTGTACAGAAGACAGAAGGTGCTTCTTCTCCAACACGTAATACTACCGCGGACCGGGCGATTGATATCCTACTGCTGTTTAATGATCGACAACCTGTTCTCACCGCCATAGAAGTTGCCGAGCATTTAGGCATGTCGCCGAGTACAACCTACCGCTATCTCTCAAGCTTACGTGCCTCGGGCTTGATAGAAGAAGGAGATACCAACGGAGAGTTCCGCTTGGGACCAACGGTGTTTCAACTGGCCCGAATTGCACGAAGGGGACTGGGCCTCTCCGAAATTGCGTTACCGGTGATGCGTGAGCTCGTCGCTCAGACAGGTGAATCTGCCCTGCTTACACGTCGCTCTGGTTTACACGTGGTCTGCATTGAACGCATTGAGAGTCCTCACAGTGTCCGGCTCTCCTATGAGCGTGGGCAAGTCTTACCATTACACGCAGGTGCTTCAGCGAAAGTGCTACTTGCGTACCTCAAACCCTCTGAGATTGATTCTGTACTCAATGCAGAGCCACTCCCACGGTACACACAGCATACAGTCACTGATCCAGAGGTTCTCCGCTCCCAGCTAAAAGCTATTCGTGTAGCAGGGTATGTGGTCAGCGACGAGGAGGTTGATATAGGAGTGAGAGGAGTTGCCGCTCCGATCTTTGGTCAAGAACAACAGGTGCTCGCAGGAATCAGCATTGCGGGTCCAGCATTCCGTCTGCATAACACCATGTTGCCGTCCGCCATTACTGCGGTAAGCCATGCGGCCCAGGTTATAAGTCATCGACTCCACGATTTAGAGAGCTAAGGTATATCATCTGTAGTCGTTATACCTATCGCACGAACATGAATGACTTCAAAAAAGTGCATTGAACCAACTCATGTACATATGTGTGTGGGCCAAGACACCTCATTGATATATATCCATCTCGAAAGAAGTTCTCATTAAGAATGTCACATTCCAAAGTAGCTCTTATTACTGGTGCAAGTCGTGGCATTAGAGCAACGACAGCACGATTACTCGCATCAAAAGGGATGCGTATCATTGTCAACTACAACACAAGTTGCAGAAGTGCTGAGGAAGTGGTACAAGTCTATTCAGGAGAGTGGTGAAGCCATTGCCATACAAGCTGATGTGTGTGATCGTGAGCACGTTGAACACATGGTGACTGAAGTTCAGGCTCAATTTGGCCCTGTGGATATTTTAGTCAGCAATGCAGCTATGTCATTATGTTGCCAAACAATTAGACCTTGATGACGATCCTGCTTCCCTCTTGGCCCACTATGCAACGGCATGGCAAATCCGTGAACACTCGCGCGAAATTCAGTACCTCTATGGCTATACGGATTTCTCGGAACAGCCTGCACACTTTCACCTCATTCGGTGGCTCTACATTCATGCCTGGCTGACCGCCGAACGTCCAAGTGTGTTGTTTGATATGGCAACGAAGCGACTGGTTGACCAGAAAATTCTTCTCCCTGGAGCTAGTGTTCTGGAACGCCTGGTTGCCAGTGTTCGAGATCGTGCAGCCAATCGGCTTTGGCAGGAACTTGCCCGTCTTCCCACTGCCGCACAACGTTTTTTCCTGGAAGACCTGTTACACACAGCCGAGGAGAGTAGGCAATCTCCATTAGATCGGCTTCGTCGTGCTCCAACACATATGAGTGGACCTGGACTCATTAAAGCACTCGGACGACTGACCGATATTCGAGCGATTGGTGTTTCACAGCTTGATCTCTCCTTTGTTCCCGCCGGACGATTGAAACAGATGGCACGCCACGCCGCCGCTTCTCGTACTGCACAACTCGAGCGACTCTCTGATGATCGACGTATCGCGACCCTTCTTGCGTGGGCCTCCATCTTTGAGGCAACTGCTCAAGATGACGCCTTGGATCTTCTTGATGGACTGATGCGCTCTTTATGGAAGCTTGCGACTCGTGCAGGGGAACGAGAACGATTACGGACGCTTCGTGATCTGGATACCGCCGCTCTTCAGTTACGAGATGCCTGTCTTGTGCTCTTAGACACAACCCACCCCGATCAGCAAGTACGAGAGAAAGTCTACGAGCAGATTGCCCAGAACGACCTCATTCAAGCATGCACCCTCGTTGGAGAACTAGCGCGACCGGCCTCCGACGAGCAAGAGTATCAGCAGTTGCTTGGGAAATACACGACGATACGCGCATTCTTGCCTGCCCTTTTCCGCACGGTCACTTTCCAGGCAACGCCAGCAGCACATCCCGTTTTGGAAGCAGTTACCTTTCTGATGAGCATCGAGCGAAAAAAGAACCCACCCATTGATGATGCTCCACGTGCTGTCATTGAGCGTTCCTGGCGACGGTACGTGATTACGCGTGAGGGCAAAGAAGAACATGTTAATCGGACAGCATACACACTCTGCGTGATGGAACGCTTGCAGGAAGCTCTTCGCCGCCATGAAGTGTTTGTAGCTCCTAGTGAACGCTGGTCTGATCCACGAGCGAACCTGCTGCAAGGAGCGGCGTGGGAAGCCGTGCGTGGACAGGTGTGTCAAACACTGGGACGTTCGGAGAAGCCAGAGGAAACTCTTTCTGCGCTGCAAGCAGAGTTGCACACTGCCTATCAGCAAACGTACACCAATTTCGCTGCCAATGCTGCTGTACGCATTGAGCAAGAAAATGGGAAGGAGCATCTCGTGCTCACTCCACTTGATCGTCTCGAAGAACCAAAGAGCCTCCTCACCTTACGTGGACGTGTAATCCAACGTTTACCCTTGATGCAACTGCCTGAAGTGGTTCTGGAAATGCGTGCATAGACCAATTTCACGTCTGCTTTTACCCATGTGAGTGATGGTAATGCACGTGCAGAGAACCTCTCTCTTTCTATTTGTGCAGTGCTCATTGCCGAAGCCTGCAATATTGGCTTGACGCCAGTCGTTTCTCCTAATAATCCTGCACTCACCTATGATCGGCTCACCTGGGTCCAACAGAATTACATTCGGGCGGAAACCCTCAGTCGTGCTAATGCCATGCTCGTTGATGCTCAAGCCAAGCTAACGCTAGCACAAGTATGGGGCGGTGGGGAAGTTGCGAGTGCTGATGGATTGAGATTTCTCGTTCTTGTGCGAACTATCAATGCAGGATATAATAGTAAATACTTTGGCGTTGGACGCGGCGTCACCTACTACAACTTCACCTGCGATCAGTTTAGTGGTTTTAATGCGATTGTGATCCCAGGAACCATCAGGGACTCTCTTTACATCTTGGAAGGGCTGCTCGAACAACAAACCAGCCTCACTCCACTTGAGATTATGGCAGATACGGCAGGAACCTCCGATCTCGTCTTTGGGCTGTTCTGGTTATTAGGGTATCAGTTTAGTCCCAGAATTGCAGATATTGGGGAAGCACGGTTCTGGCGTACCGATATCGAAGCAGATTATGGTCTCCTCAACGCTTTAGCACACAACCGCATCAAGAGTAATCTGATTACAGATCATTGGGATGATATGCTTCGCGTCGCTGGCTCTCTCAAGGTTGGAATGGTTCATGCGACCGATGTCATGCGAACGTTGTGGTAATTAAGGTGACGAGTGGGCAGGTTTTAGGGCCATGAGTGAGCAATCGGCGCGAAGCATGAGCACTCCATTACGCGCACGCTTTCTCCGCGTAATGGAGTGCTCTGGTTTCCGTCGCACGACAAACGCAAAACTCGTACTCCAAATACTGAGCAACGATGGGGTATGAGGGAAACGGCTTGGGGTGTGATTGGAGGATAGAAAAAAGTTCTACGGGTAGAAGCTAAGTAAAAGTAAATGCAAAATGGGAAGATAAACATTATTACCGTAAATCATCTAGAAAGGGATATATGAACAAAACACAAACAACGGCAGCAGTATGCGAGATAGAGCTAAAAAATGGTCATAATTGTGGAATTCTAGCCATTGGTCATTGCATTATCTGCGAGCGTGCCTTCTGCCACGCACACGAGGCTCTCCAGCCATCTACTTCTGGTTTTGGTAATTTCTATCCTTCTGGGCAGTGCATTTCTTGCTTCTCCGGTACATGGACTGATGCGAAAGAGCAATGGCAAAAGATTATCACTAGAATAAATGAGGCACGTGACTACTTTTCGTCGGGTGCAGCGCGAACAGCTCTCCTCACCAGCGGAGTGCAGCCTATTGTGATCCATTGGCACTTCACGAAAGAGAAACGGGGAATCTTTGGCTCCCGACCCGTGGATGCGATAGCCAGTGGGCGTGGTTGGATTCTTGGGGAGTTCAAATGGCACTGGAACAATCTCGTCGGCAGTGGTGGTGGCTGGGGTGCAAACGATGTATATGAGCGTTTTGGGGAGAATATGCTGACTGCTCTGATGGATGAAACTCCTGTCAGACCTATTAGCCCTGACACAGATTTCGACAGCCTGACATTCTGGGATAGACGGGAATTCTGGTATGCTTCTTATGAACTTGCCGCGGTGCGCTATACATCGGAAAGTTATGAGCTTGTCTGTCGTGGAGCATCTGGTGGAAGTAATACTGCCTTGATTGCTAGTAATTTTGAGGAACCAGACGTGAAGAACTGGCCGACGAAATATGATGGTGCAATTCCCCATGGTACTCCTCATGATATAGTGAGTGCGTGGTTCTGGGTAAAGCTAGAACAGGCTGTCAGACAGTTGACTAAGGCATCAAGCTAAAGGCATATCTGAAAGTTCTAGGTTAAGCCACACTTAATCCTCGTCAGATGAATCCGCCTCCATTGACAGAAAGATTATATCCGAAGCCTCTGACCATCGAATATGGTTGCTTTGTCTGGAGAAATGCTCCAAGCAGCAACGATTACTCCTTCCAATTTACAAAGTACTGATGGAAGAAGCCACATAGGGAGCCATTTCCCCAAGCACGTTCCTACCCATGCTCATGCTTCGCGCCGATTGCTCACTCGTGGCCCTAAAAGCTGCTCACTCGTCACCTTAATTACCACGTTGCAAGCAGGAGGTCGTCCCTCAGCACTCGCTCGTGCAATTGGAGAAGTTGGGCGTATTGCGAAAACGCTCTACCTGCTCGGCTATATTGACGACGAGAACTATCGTCGCCGGATTCTGACCCAACTAAATCGAGGGGAAGGACGCCATGCGGTGGCCCGTGTCATCTTTCATGGACAGCGAGGAGAGCTTCGCCAGCGGTATCGGGAAGGACAAGAAGATCAATTGGGGGCATTAGGACTGGTCCTCAATGCGGTTATTCTTTGGAACACCACCTACATACAAGATGCCTTAGAAGCTCTTCGCGCAGTAGGCAAAGATGTATTGGACTCCGATGTTGCACGGCTCTCCCCATTACTTTCGCAGCATATAAATTTCTCAGGTACCTACCACTTCAACTTACCCGCGAGTCTCTCTGCTGGTCAACATCGCCCGTTGCGGGCACTAGATCGACCTGACGAAGAGATGTAAAGGTTGTTTTGCTTGATGGAAGAGCAGAAGATGCATACAGATGTTTCATCTTCTGCTCTTGTTACTGCTTTCACCTAAACCACTTTTCTGTTCCATTGCACCACAGACCCCAAAACCGAGCGTCGTGCCAAGAGATGGGCCATTGGCTAGCACGGTTGGAGATTAACAGCTATCCCTATCGCGTCCGCTTCCAAAGTGTAAAGGATCATGTTTTCGGTTTGAGAGAGGTGACGGCGATGTCGTAGATGAATTGGTTCAGCCAAGTGGCAAATTGCTCGGGCGGGCT
>CAXTWV010000316.1:0-4759 GCA_964248005.1 uncultured Ktedonobacteraceae bacterium
CCTACTTTAGTAAAGTTGCCACTGGCATTGTCCTGAGTTGGCAGGAGCGAGAAGGAACCAGCAGTGGCTTGCACAATCTGTTGCACATGACCCGTGTAGGTGGTGCCGTTATAGGCATCAACTCGCACATCGACCTGTTGTCCAACCGAGACATTGTTGATAGTGTTTTCATCGACATAGGCGATGACGTTGACATTGTTCAAGTCTGTGACTTGAGCGACGGTAAGACCAGCCGCGACGCCTTGACCCTGAACGGCGGGAACTTGCACAATCGTTCCATTGATGGGGCTGGTGATATCGACGGTGTTGCTCTGTGCATTAGCTCCCGTGCCTGCAACCGTGATGCTGCCGATGGTTTGTCCCGCCGTGACTTTATCGCCCTGCTTGACACTGAGCGTGGTGAGTTGTCCATTGCCGGAGGCACTGACGTTGACGATTTGTCCGTTGACCTGGGCATCGTCAGTCGTGTAAAACGTGTAACTGTTGTAGATGTAGTAGCCGATGCCACCCGCGATAGCGAGAATGGCAAGCACAACGAGAACTGGAATTAAAATTGCTCGACGCATGATACGTTATACCTTTCTGTGTAGAAAAAAATCCTTATAGTTTCAGTTTACCCAACGAGCATAGCCTCGCGACGAGACGCGTCTTCCTCCGCACTTATTTGCTCCGATGCGGCAGGTACTACACGTCTGCGTGACCGAACAAAGCAAGTCGCGATAATCGCGGCAATAATGAACGCTAATGTCACCCAGAACGAGTCGATTAAAGCCAACATATACCCCTGACGCTGTAACAGACCTATGACCTCTGTGGTAGCTGCAGCATTAGCCTGCGTAGGCCCATAGCCATGTAGCAGGAAGAGCGAACGTATACCATTAAGTACGTTCCCAAGTGGAGAGCCAGGAATTGCTTGTTCCGCGAGATGGCTATAATGCACCTTTGCCTGTGTCTGCACCAGAGTTGCCAGGACCGCGATACCCAGCGAAGTTGAGATGAAACGCACAACCGTGTTAAGCGATGATGCCTGCGCGAACTGACGTGGTTGCACATCCGTCAATGCGGCAACAGTTAATGGTTGAATAATCAAGCCTAATGCCAGACCACGTATCAAGAACAGAACCTGTATCCACCAGTAGGGCGTTTGCAGTGTAAAGTACGTAAACTGCCACGCCGCAAATGCAAGCAACACCAATCCTGGTAAGACAACCAGTCGTGCTCCCAGTCGATCTACAAAACGCCCACCGATGACTGCCGTCAAAATGGATGCAAACGCTTGTGGCAAGAACAGCAAACCAGTCTGAAAGGCACTTAAACCACGCAAATTTTGCAGGTAAATTGGGAAAATGAACAGGCCGCCAAAGAACGCGAACGTAATCAGCACATTGGCAATATTGCTGGTCAAGAATGGACCATTCGCGAACAGCGTGAGATTCACCAGAGGTTGCCCACCCCGCCGTATGATGAGCAGTTCTACTACAACAAAGGCACAAAGGATAAGAATACCTCCAATCAGGAAGCCCTCAACCTTTGCTGATCCCCAACCATCTGTACTGGCATCCGACAACGCGTAGAGAACAGAGGTCAAACCTGCTGCTACCAGGACGAAACCTGGTACGTCGAAGCGTGTATTCAGTCTTGTATGCACATCTCGTAACAAGAAAAAGGCCAGAATGATAGCGACAATCCCAATCGGTACGTTGATTAAAAAGATCAGAGGCCAATCAGCATAGGTCACGATGTAGCCACCAAGGGTGGGACCAATCGCAGGGGCGAGCAGAGCCGCGATACCGAACAAACCTGATGCCAGACCGCGCTGCTCAATTGGAAATTCGTTGAACAACAAGGTGATCCCTAATGGAAACAGGTACGCACCTCCTATACCTTGTAGAATACGAAAAACAATGAGTACGGGCAAACTCCACGCGAAACCACACAAGGCTGAGCCAACAGTAAAAATCACCAGGGCGATTAGATAAAACCGCTTGGTTCCCAAACGGTCCGCGAAGAAAGCCGTCGTTGGTGTCACCACACCTTGTGTCAGAATATAAGCCGTGAGTACCCATTGCACACTATTCAGGTCCGCACCAAAAGCACTCTGAAAACGCGGAATAGCAATATTGACAATCGTCTGGTCCAGCACACTCATGAACGCACCAAACACCGCCACTATCGCCACAATCCATTTATATTCCAGGCCGCCACGCCGAGTCTCTTGTATTTGCGTTGGAATTTCCATAAAGGCTCCTTGTATTTTGTTGAAACAGTTGCATAACATACAACTTTCCCTATACGGGTCTGATTTCATCACGCCCTTTTCGGCAATCGACAATAGTAGAGGACATACGCCAACGTTTCATCAATTCCGTGGATGGAAACGATTGGGACGAGGGTGTGATGAAATCAGACCCGTACAGGGGTTCAATTCTTGCGCATTTCTCTTGCCGATATATGGCAATTGACAGCACCAGTTAAACACGCTTCCCTGTAACCGCACTAAACCACAACTGATTGATCTTTTCTAGCATAGACGTGTCTAACTCACTTCTTACGTCAAGCACGATGCTGTACTGCATCGCGAAAAACATGCCTACATATCCCCCCACTGCCGCATCGAGGTCAACCGCAGGAGCGAGCATCCCCTGCTCCTCTGCCTGAACGAGAAGACGATGAATAGTCTTCCGTACACGCTGATTATGTCTACGTAACCCACTAGCGATATGACTATCGGTACCTGTTTGTGCCACGGCATGAAAAAGCACTTTCTGCGTATCAGGGTCGGCGGATATCGCATCGTTATAATCCATCAGCACATGTCTCAATGCATCAAGAATATCTTCTTTTGCCCTTTGCTCGACCCGTTCTTCCCATACCTGCATAAAGCTCGTACTGCACTGCTTCATCACTTCGAGAAACAAACCTTGTTTGTTGCCGAAATGCTTATATAGCATTGGTTCCGTGATCTCACTGGCACGCGCCAATTCTCCTGTGCTTGCATCAAGATAGCCATACTGTGCAAAAACTTTTTTGGCATGGGCAAGGATAAACGCGCGTCGCTCTTCCCCGCTCATGCGTGTACGTTTTTTCGTTGTCTCTTCTTTATCCGTAGACATGCATCCACCACTTTTATTTGTTAACGCTAACTAACTTATAGAGATAATATACATTGAAAGAATGAGATTGTCAAGAGCGAGAACATTCGTAGGGGTCTAATTCATTACACCCTATTGGCAGTCCACAATGTTCGATAACGTTGAAACGTGTGTACATATCTTCCCAACATTGCAGCGTGCCAATAGGGTGTAATGAATTAGACCCCTACAATAGGTTATTTGATGGTTACATACGTTGATAGCTCCAACTGATCATTTCACCATTATGGAAGGGCATACTGCCGTGAAATGGGCGTAAGTCGGCATCAAAGACCATTGGCAAGAAATTGCGGTCACTGGGCCATAGGGAGAGGCTCAATAGGGAGTCGAGCGGCACCCATTCAAGTGTGCCCTCGTGATTTTCTGACAACATCTCGCCATGCCAGCCCTCGATACGAAAGATGAAGCCAAACCAATCTTCGCTGTTCTTGCCAAAGCCGGGCCAGGAGATGGTGCCGCGCAATACTGCATGGTCCACGATCAGACCCGACTCCTCTCCAATTTCGCGGCGCAAGCCACTTACAACGTCCTCGTTCGGTTCAAGTTTTCCACCTAAGCCATTGTATTTGCCATAATGCAGGTCATCGGTTCGCTTGTTGCGGTGTATCATCAATACCTGCTTACCGTCGGGCGACAAAATATAGCCCAATGTCGCCAGGACTGGCTTGTATTTCGTGGACATTTCTCTTCTATCCTCTTTATAGTATGTATTACATCGTAGTAGTGCGTTCCTACCGACCATCGGAGATTTGGATATACACATCGTCGAGTCGTTTCAGGATGTCGGATATCTGCTCAGAAACCGGCGGCAACATGTTATCCCATATCAAGAGGAAGTAGAGACTACGTAAGAAGTTCTTGACATTCGTCGCGCTCATCCACGAGCTTACATCTGAACCACGCTCCACAAAACACAACTCCAACCAATCGGTAATAAAATCATCAGGAACCTCGCGACCGATGATGATATGTTGCGCACTGGTGGCGAGGCGCATATCTTCTTCATGATAGAGTGGCTCTGGTAACTGTGCGAGCCGCCGAAGCGTTTGCAGGATATCCTGGCGATCTTCTGGTGTCATGTGGGCGTTTTGCGCACACTCATCAAGTGCATCAGCGAGATGGGCCATGGCGTGCGCCCAACCTTTGCCCTCGACATAGCCGCGCCAATCTTTCTCCTCTTCGGCATAGGTGAGCAAGGCTTTTTTTGTATGCTGGACCACCTGCTCCGATATGACTGGATTTCTTGCGTCGGTATACAAAATGGCGGCAACGATCAGGTTAGAAAAACTGCGCATAAACACTGAATCGGTGTTGACTTCCCCTATTGCGTAGAACAGGTGTTGTGTATCTAGTACAATAGTCAGCAATTCGTTCATTTGCTCTACTGTGAGCATACCTTTATCGATAATGCCACTCGCGAGAATGATATAACTTAGCTCATCACGTAACTCGCCATCTGGTGAACCGAGATTGGCAAGCAGAGCCTTCGCGAAGTCGTAGCCGTCGATATCATGAGGAATCTCATAGTTGTTTTCGGCGATAGAGCGTAAGAATTGTTTATTGGCTGCTTGCCCCGTAGTGTGTTGCATCATCCACTTCTTTCTCTT
>CAXTWV010000316.1:4859-6003 GCA_964248005.1 uncultured Ktedonobacteraceae bacterium
GTCCATTGTCTTTTTAACACAATATCCTGTGCAGCAGGTATAACCGTTTGTGCATTTGTATAGGCATACACGCGTAATTTTTGTTCGCTTATACGACCCGATACATCCCATGCTTCAATCAATGAAACAAGCCTTTGTGCTAGCTCCTCATCATGCCCAAAGGTGCAGATAATCAGGCGCATAGGCGGCAATGATGGGAGGGTTCCTACTGTTATAGGAGGAAGCTTGACCTTTTCATCTACTACATATTTTAACACGCATAACGCATGTTGATTGAGGATACCTGGGGTACTATAGGTGGGTATATTTCCAAGCAAAGAAAAAAGCTGGGGAACAAGGCTATGCTCTACAACAGAGCGTTGTGCCGTCAGGTTACAAAAGCGTGGTTCGTGCAATGCTAACCAGAAGTTCGAGCCATACAATATTTCCTGTAGCGTAACGTTGATCTGTGTTTGTGTATCCTTTGATGGCTCATTGAGCCACTGTCTGACAGCCGTTGCGTCAACGGACTGCGCTTCACCAAGTGTAAGATAGAGTTGTCCCGGTTCGGGTTCGAGTTGCACCCGTAGACTTTCTTCCGCGAAGGCACCTCGTAAGCCTACAAAGCCGCATGGTTGTACAGAGACACTCTCGAAATGATCGCCGACGCGCTTGAATGCCACCGCCACCTGCGGACCTCGGACACTTAAAGGAAGCAGAATGCGTCCATCGGGCGCGAGTTGCTCATGCCATGCAGGAGTGATATCGCCTGCGTTAACTGTCAAGATGATACGATCATAGGGAGCGGCGTCAGGAAAGCCCAATCCGCCGTCGGCACATAGCACCTGTACACGCTCAAAACCTGCCGAGGCGAGATGTATGCGTGCGCCCTCTACAATGTCTTCGTCGATGTCGATGGTGACGACATGGCCCGTTTCGCCTACAATATACGCCATCAGTGCTGCGTTATAACCTGTTCCCGCGCCAATTTCCAGCACATGTTGTCCCTCATGCAGATCGAGTTGTTCCAGCATAATCGCCATAATCGTTGGCTGTGATGAAGAACTTACCGTGCGTCCATTCTCCGATTTGGTAATAATCGCCTCATCCTGATAGACCTTTTGAGGTGGCAGATTCGGCAAGAAGAGGTGACGCGGCACCGCAC
>CAXTWV010000317.1:0-6001 GCA_964248005.1 uncultured Ktedonobacteraceae bacterium
TGTAGAATGTACTCAGCGTTCACGGATGGCACAACGTGGTCTTCACGCGAAACCATAATGAGCATGGGACAGGTGATACGTGGGAGCAAGTCATCTGTGACTTTTGTGAGGGCGAAAAGTTCTTTAAGTGATGGGACAGGAACAACCGGGTAGGCCAGTTCTTTCGAGTGAGGGTCTTTGATGTCGCTGCCAATTCCCGCAACCTCGGCTGGTCCATTCGCCATGTACACAAGTGACGCAAGATCGGGGTTGTTGCTAGAGATCAAGGCATTGATGGGCAGAATGCCTTTGAACACATCTGGATATTGACCCGCCATAAATAACGTAAGTGTGCCACCCATCGACAAACCCGTTATAAATAAGGTATCGCAGCGTTCCTGAAGCCACGACATCGCCTGTTCCAGGTCCCGTATCCAATCGCTAGCGGTACTTGTCGCCATATCAGCAGGAGTTGTGCCATGTCCTTTAAGGCGTAGCAAGGCAACAGTGAAACCAGCTTTCGCAAGCTCCTCAGCATAATAACGCATACTTTGCGGACTGCCGGTATAGCCATGTGAAACAAGAACACCTATCTTGCCGTTCTCAGCGTAAAACGGTTCTGCACCAGGAAGTATGTTAGTCTCGCTCATTGCAAAATCTCCTTTGATTATCATCTGTTTGCTTGAAAATTCTCAGCAAAGGTGACTTTTATTATACCGCAATGTGTTTTGTTGTGTTGCGTCTAAGGGATGCTTCGTGTAAGATAGGAATGATAGAACAGTTGTAGGGACAACAATATGGATGTAACAAACGAACGAAGATAAGCCGCCCGTAGGGGTCTAATTCTATTACACCCTCGTGGCGATTCACCTATGTTGGGGATATGTTGAAACGCCTCATTAATCCTGTCAACATTGTGGAATGCCAACAGGGTGTAATAGAATTAGACCCCTACGGGCGGCTTATCCATATAAATATGTTGCATTAGATGATCGCGTCCTTATGTAAGAAAGATGAAGAAAAAACTGATGGAGACAATTTCACTCGAATTTCTTTCTGATACAAAAGAACATCTCAAAACGCTTGAGCATCAACTTAAACAAATTCACGGCGTCCATGTTGATCTGGTAGAACCGCGCGATACTACTGCACCAGCTCTTGTGGGAGTTAGTATTGATAGTACTGTGTCAGAAACGGCTCAAAACGTCGCTCAAACACTCTATAGTTTTCTACGCGAGGAGCAGAGCGTGCAGGGTCAAAAGAAAATTTCTCTGGTCACTATCGAGGGCAACCGTGTGGATATAGAAAACCTACCTGTGGAGGACATTTATAAGATCATTACGACAGCACAAGAAGGGCAATAGAGAGCAACGATGCAAACAGAGCAAGAACAGTTCGCGGCTCAAATCCGGGAGGTTCCTCTTGTTTTCCACAATGTGTTGCGAACTGATGATGACAGTGCCATACGTCACCGTCCTGCACCAGGAGAGTGGTCCGCGATAGAGGTACTTGGACACATGATCGATAAGATGTATCACTCGTCTAATCGTGTTGAGCGTGTTCTGAATGAAGAACGACCACTCCTGCTTGCTTACGATCAAGATGCGGAAGTACGTACACACGACTATCAAAATGCCGATCCTCTAGCGTTACAAAAGGCTTTACAGCAACAATGCGAGCAATTTGCACTACTGGCAGCGTCGATTCCTTCTAGTGCCTTGCTACGCGAGGGTGTGCATTCGGAGAATGGAGTGATGACGCTACGACAATGTATTCAGGCACCACTCAATGCAGTACCAGAGCATCTTCAGCAATTGCATGAGGCTCAAGCTGTTCGGTAGGGACCGATTATGCGATGTGACAAATAATCAGGATACGAAATGCCCGTATGGGTCTAATTCCATTACACCCTTTTTGGTGACGCACACCGTTGGAAGGATTGATGAGGCGTTTCATACGTTCTCCAACACGGTCAATCGCCAAAAGGGTGTAATGAATTAGACCCCTACATTCGACGTATCCGTGCTCATTTGTTAATCTGTATTATCGGCCCCTACAGACGACGTATTAATTTATCATGCGGAATTGCATCCAGAGCTATACTGTTATACGTGATAGAAAATATATTCGAGAACATGGGTATGCAAAAGGGACATGACGGTATGACTCAGGACTTTGGATTGCAAGAGGACGATGGGGGCAAACTTTACTTTTTAACAGAACGCAAACTGTATGAACTTGTCTATAAATGGATCAATATGCGCGACGAACTTGGAGAGATACAGCCGAAAGAGCAGTGGATACCGCAGTTTTTAGGTCCGTTGCAAGAACTGTCTTTCAAAGGCACGGAACTGATGAAGATGGTACAAGATGTCACTACAACTCATGCTGTAGTCGTTTCTGTCGCATCTGCTGTTTCACAGAATGCTGAGGAACAGCCATTACGCGTTGAGGTGAGCAATGGCGAACTGCCTATCTCCCTTGTGTTTGTTTTGCCGACACATACATCATCCGCAGGGCAACGGAAAACCCCTAGAGGATTGCAGGATGATGTCACGAGCCTTCCATCATTGCATCCTACGAGTGCTGTTGGACGTGAGCAGAGCGAAAGATATGATGTGATTGAGGTCAATCGAACGTGGGACACATCAGTCGAGGCTGAAATGCAGCTTACCTACAAGCAAGCTATTGATGCGGCACACACATTCGACGATGCCTTGATTTTTCGTTATTATGGCGAGACAGTGACACCACCTGGAAAGAAACGCGACACGCTCGAATGGCTCAACCCGCAGTATGTGCCGTGGCAAGAGACGCTTGGATTTTTCTTTCGTGGTCTCTACTTCGAGACCAGCAATGTGATTGAAGTACCAGGTGAACAAGGGTCAGAGCAAGTTCCTGCAGAGGTGTATCTTGCCACAACCTTTCAAGTGGAACGCGATGGGCGCAGTATCAATAGTTATCGTCCATTCGGGCAACGAGAGGATGCCGTTGCCTGGATCAATACTTCAAACCATGTCAAGGCGAGTATTACGCGTTTAGTGCCTGACCCCGGTAGCACCAACTGGTTTGTATTGAGCGATCTACAAAACCTCAATCCTCTTGGCTTCCGGCCTCAAGGCGAGGTTGAGTGGTTGAATTAGTGTTCATAGATAAAAAATGCTGGCACACATCCCTTGAACGTGTGCCAGCATTTTTTATCTATGAACCCTATGATTGTAGGAGGGTCATGGGCGAGAAGCCTGAACCATTGTTACGTAGAACAAAGTTCGCGTTTGTTTGACGGAAAAGGAGGTCGGTGTCCCCAGAGATATGGACGACAATATCCGGCTTGTTATCTCCGTTTACGTCTTTTACCTCTAGCGTGGCGACTGCTTTATCCGCGTTTGACCACAGCAGATGTGGACCTGGAAAGACCTTTGCGTGCGTGACATCGCCGCCGGGAAATTCGATGACATCAATCGTGCCGTGCAAATTCATCGCCACAAAATGTGTCGGCGATGTGACCGAATCATGGTCTCCAACCACGGCTTCCAGGTGCGAAGTCCGCGTCGTTGCTCCATAGGCCCAATCGTTGTACAAACCTCGACCACCTACCAATACTCCATACAAGAGCAGGTAACAGGCGATAGTAATCATCAGTGTAACACCAGTTGGAACCAACCAGTGAAACTGACGTTGCTCCGTTGGTCGTGCAACATCCATTTGTTGGCTAGGTCGCTTCGTCGCGCCTCTTGGTTGCGTAGGTTGCCTAAGCGCTACCGATTGTTGTGTCGGCTGCCTGAGTGCTTCTCGTTGTTGCGTAGATTGCCTTACCGCTTCTCGTTGTTGCGTAGGCTGTCTGAGTGCGGCAGATTGTCGCATTGGTTGCTTCACATTACTTGGTTGTCGCGTAGGAACTACACGGTTGTATGATTGCCTCGGCCTTGCCTTTGGCTCAAGCGTGATAATCCCTTGTGTATCATAGTCGGTACGTGCGCCTGTCACATCTTCGTCTGACATGCTATCGGTTGTTGGTGCTGGTCTTGACGGATTTGTGCGCGGCACACGTCTAGGGGTACTTGGATAGCGTGTATCCACTTCATCAGTTGTATGTCTGAGATGGTCATGCCCATCTCTTCGTATAGGTGAGCGTTGCATGGGCATAAACTATATGTTCCCTTTCTTATAGTAGTACGTTCGATGCGTCGAATTAGTTGCTTGCGCAAAAGCAGACGCAACAAAGAGTGTGTATATCAAGTACAGGGCGCGACAAAAGTATGCTTTATATACATGAAAGGCGGCAGAAGTGTCAGGAGTAGATGCAGTGAAGATTGCTTGTTGTACTCGATGACAAGAAAGGTAGACCTTTTCCCACTCTACATATGACAACAAATTATTATGTATAAATATTCCATTTACATGTCATAAACATGTGTGAGTAAGATATAATCTGAATGTGTCAGGAAGAGAAGTGCGGAGGAGTTGACCCCTGTACGGGTCTGATTTCATCACACCCTTTGCCCTATTGTTTCGTTTCACAGGATTGATGGAGCGTTTTAACATGTCCTTCAACATGGTCAATCGCCAACAGGGTGTGATGAAATCAGACCCGTACAGGGGTTTGTCCTTGTTGACAATTGATGTTGTTGAGAAGGATTGATGGGGCGTTTTATTGAGCGTAAAAAGGATGCGTAGATGCTTTCACCTATCCTACAAAAAGACGAGTGTTATGATGTTGTTGTCGTTGGAGCCAGTTTCGCGGGCCTGAGTTTTGCCAGTGTCGGGGTTGCTTTGGGGTTGCGTGTGCTGGTGGTGGAACGCGATGCGAAGGTGGGTGGTGTTGTGCGCACAACGGGTGTCTTTTTTAATGATGTGCTTGATATTCTTGATGTGCCAAATCGCTATCTGATGAATGCGGTTCGTCGTATCCATGTGCAAGCACCTGGTCAGGTACCGCTTGAGATTGCAACACAGGCATATCGTTTCTATATGGCTGATGTGCCAGGAGTGTTAGAGTGGATGGCGGAGCAAGCGGTGGAGCGTGGCGCGGAGATTCAGTGTGGCATGAAATTTCAGTCCGCGACACGTGACCCAAATGGGGTTATGCATCTGTCCTTCGCAAATGGAGCATCCCCTCAACGTGATATTTCTATTGCTACGCGTTTCGTGATTGGGGCAGATGGCACACGTTCACAGGTGGCGCGAAGCTTTGCGTTAGAGCAGAACACACGCTATCTCGCGGGTGCAGAATGGTTGATCGACAACGTGCCGCTCGATGGTGAGACATTTTATCTGGTCATGGATCAGCAACTAGCTCCTGGTTATTGCGTTTGGCTGGCTCCGCATGGTTCGATTACCGCGCTAGGAGTCGCGGGCCATCCACGTACATTTAGTCCGACGACTTCGTTACGTGTCGCGCAAACGCTCTTCCAAAATGTCGCCGATCTTAGCAACATGCACGTTGTTGAGCGTAAAGCTGGCACGATTCCAACTGGTGGACGGCTGAAGCGCGTCTATCGTGATGATGAGTTGGGGCGCGTTTTGTTGCTTGGTGATGCGGCTGGCTTATGTGGTGCTGCCACGGGTGGAGGTATTTATCCCGCGTTGATCAGTGGACGCCTTGCCGCCCATGCCGTTGCGAGTGAGGTGTTGAACAACGAGCGTGGGGCGGTCAACAAGTATTTACGCAACCTCTCGCACGCGAATCGCTTGGGTGACTATCTGCGTATCGAGGACTGGTTGCGCTGGGTACTCGATAGTATGCGCTCGAATGATGATGTTGGAATGCTTTATGGCCTGTTTCAGTCGGCAGAGGGACAGCAGGTGTTACAAAAAGCGTTGCTGAGTGTACCGATCATTGGGATGGATAGCAATTTTTTCGCACTTATGCGCAGTCTCCTTGGGAAACATCCCCGCCTCTATCGCTCCGCATTGCATGCGATAAGCACGCGTGTTGGCCTGGAACTACAAAAAGTAATTGGACGATAAAGGGTCGTATGTACTGTTTAACAAATTGGTTTGGATGTAGGGGCAATAATTA
>CAXTWV010000318.1:0-1101 GCA_964248005.1 uncultured Ktedonobacteraceae bacterium
ATGATATTCACACTAAATGATTGTCGGTTTTAGGCACCGATTTATCACGTCTTTGTTGGAAAACTAAACGCAAAGAGGAGGTTAAAAATCGGTCCCTACACACGTCCGGTTACATTTGTTAATGACGATTATCTAACCCTATATCCATTACAATTGGTCCTTGCTGGCTAAGATGTCCAGCGCATCGTGGGCAGCTATGCGTCCAGCCTCCTTGATGCTTGAGGCTTTTCCCATGCCCAGGAGAGCGTCGCGCTCAAAGACACCGACAACAAACTCACGGTCATTGTTACGTCCGCTCTGCTCTAGCACACGATAGCGTGGCAGACTGCCAGAGCGATGCAACACAATCTTCTGTAGCCGCCCCTTAGGATTGGTATCGAGTGCCTGATGACTTATCTCCTCCACCATTGGAAACACAACGCGAGCAATAAAAGTGCGTGCGGCCTCCGGTCCCTGGTCGATCTGAATCGCGCCCACCAGAGACTCTAACACATCCGCGCAGAGTGAGTCACGCGACCGATCATTGAAGGTACGCAGATTTGTGGTATCGACCCGAATAAATGGAAAGAGACCGAGACTCTGCCCTATACGTGCGAAGACACGACGACTGACAACCTCTGATTTCAGGGCCGTCATTTCGCCTTCGGACGCGGTTGGTCGAGTGCGATAGATATATTCGACCACATGTGCGCTGATGATGGCGTCGCCCAAAAACTCAAGCGTATCGTATGAATCGCGGATAGCGGTTTCTGGACAACAGGTATGATGTGTCACAGCCCGTTGCAATAACGAACGGTCGTGAAACTTCACCCCAAGCAACGCTTCCAGTGACGCAAGGTTGTCTTCGCTAGTTTCTTCCATATTCACCTTATTATATCTCAACACGAGAAGCGCATGACAGAGCTAGAAATAAGTACATGACCCGATGCATAATCAGGGAGATCGTGCTACTATTAGAGAGAAATATACTACAAGAACAATCTGTAGGGGTCTAATTCATTACACCCAAATACGGGAATGGCGGTAGGGGCAGCAATTCATTGCGCCCTCAACAGGGCGGGGGGGGGGGGGGCCGGGGGCTCAGGCGGGGGGGGGGGGGGG
>CAXTWV010000318.1:1111-5982 GCA_964248005.1 uncultured Ktedonobacteraceae bacterium
TCTAATTCATTACACCCTGTTGGCAACGCACAACGTCGGTGAGGGTTGAAATGCTGATCTATGGTCGCTCAAATGGTGCGTTGCCAACAGGGTGTAATGAATTAGACCCCTACAGAATGGATTTACATCAGGTCTAGGATGTCGTCTTATGGAATTTTTCTCGCGTGTACGCGTTATGCGACGTGTATTGTACAGAGCATTGCCGCTTGCATTCTGTTTGCTATTCCTTTTTCCAGGAGTTAGTGAAGCACATGCAGTCTTGCTACGCTCTGATCCAGCAGAGGGAGCCGTAATAAATACAGCACCGACAGAGGTACGTATGTGGTTCACAGAGTCTTTGAACTCCACGTACAGCACGGCTCGCATTCTTAACGGGTCGAAGCGCGTCGATCAAAATAATGCACATGTGTCTATTGACAATTCGACCGAGATGGATGTGAACCTACCACCGAATCTGCCGCCAGCCGTCTATGTTGTGCTTTGGCGTACACAATCAGCCGACGATGGACATGTTTTGGCTGGCTCGTTTATCTTTACAGTTGCTAATCCCGATGGGAGTACACAAAAACTTACAGGCGCACTTCCAGGGCAAGATCAGCTTGGAGACAGCGCAAACAGCACTGCGACAGGACAGCTTGACGGTCCTACACTATTTAATCTGATTATGGAGACGTTGGTCGAGCTAGGGGCTGTCTTCTGGGTTGGCGCACAACTCTGGCGTGTCTTCGTCTCGCAACTCACAGAAACACAGGACACGGAGCAACAAGCTCTTCTGAAACGCACAGAGCAACGCTTTGACCGTCTCTTCTCGCTACCTACATTGCTCCTCATCTTCTTCGCGGACATTGGTATCCTCGTTGGGCAAGCCTTAGTGCTTACGAATGGTCAACTAGCACCAGCGTTTTCACCCTCCATCTTGCTCAATCTTGTCGGTGGTGGACAGTTTGGTACGTACTGGATTATGCGCCAAATTGTTCTTCTTGTAGCAATACTTATTACAGCATACGCACTTTTTGCCAAACGCCAGGGAAAAGCATTCGCAGAGATTTTCTCATGGACCAATCTGCTACTCGGTCTCGCATTATTGATCGCGCTCACACTCTCTGGTCATGGGAGTACTGGTGTTCTTGCTGTCCTCTCCGATTGGCTCCATCTACTAGCAGCATCACTCTGGATCGGCGGAATCCTCTATATCGCGACAGCCTATTTGCCCATCTTGATGCGTATCCCATTTCAAGAGCGTATCGATTCCCTGCTCTCAGTATTACCCCGCTATTCGCTCTTAGCAATTGCAGGCATCATCATTATGGCTGTGACAGGACCATTCGATGCCTCAACACATATAGACTCTACAACCCAACTACTCGCAACAACATATGGGCGTGTCTTGATTATCAAAGCACTCCTTGTTGTCGGCCTACTCGTCACAAGCATTTACCACATTGGCTTCTTACGCCCTAGTTTAGCAAAAGACTATAAGAAATATAAAGATCGGGCAAAAGAAGAGGTTACAACGTCGAATGAAGGAAGTGTAACGACACTGACAAAAAAGGTGTATACGATTGAGCAGCGTATAGAGCGGCAAGCGAAAAGACTCACAAACACGCTTCGCTGGGAGCCGCTTCTAGGGGTTGCCGTGTTGTTATGTACCGGATTACTCACCGTCTTCTCAAGTACGCTCGTACCAACGTCATCTCTACCAAAACCCGCCCAGACCACGCCTACGACATCATCAAACGCCTTTACAACAACCGTGAAGACAACCGATAAACAATTTACCCTCACCTTCAATGTGACACCAAACCACTTTGGCAACAATGAGTTCACTGTAAGCGTATTGAATAGTAAGGGTCAGCCAGATACTAGTGTGGGCGTGTCGCTCTACAACACAATGCTCGATATGGACATGGGTACGCGTCATCTCGACCTGCAATCTGCCGGACAAGGCCATTACAAGGGAAGCGATCAGCTTGACATGAGTGGTCACTGGCAGGTGCGCATAGATGTCCGTACACAAAGTGGAAGCATCAGCCATGCCACGGTGAGTTTCACTACACCTGCCGCAGGGATTTGATATCTGTGCTACGATAAAGACATATTTTTGTGGTAACAAACCCATCTGTAGGGGTCTAATTCTATTACACCCTCTCGGCGTCCTACAACGTTGGTGAGGGTTGAAACGCTGGTGCATATTCGCTTCCATTGTGTTTCGCGAACGGGGTGTAATGAATTAGACCCCTACAGAGACACATGTAGATTGTGATAATGATGAAAAATAAACACGACGTACAATGGTCTATGTGGCTTCTATTCGGTATTTTAGCATTGCTACTAGCTGCCTGCGATAGTTCCGGTAGCAATGTGCAATCCGCGACTCCAACACAGGCACCAGTCAATGGCTTTGGTGTAGCATCGAACCATGTACACTCATTGCTCGCCTTGCCAAATCATGTGCTTGTGATGGCGACACATTATGGCTCATTTCGTTCGGAGGATAGCGGCAAGACGTGGACACAGGTGTCAGGTGGTCCAAACCAGCTTATGCAAGGAGTCATGAATATATCACTCGTTGCAAGTCCGTTTAATTCACAACGCTTGTATTTGGTTACGCAACCATCCGTCACAGGAAATATTTCGGGTGTGCTTGGACTCTACACCAGTGCCGATCAGGGGCGCACATGGCAACTTGTCAATAAGACGGCGAACTTCACTGCATCCACGACTGGCATTCCCTTCACCGTTGCGGGCAATGACGATGCTAACGAGGTGTATATCTATGTGCGTACTCTAGGTACGAATGGTCTCAAGGTCAGTCATGACAATGGGCAACACTTTAGCGATACTGGCGCACTGCCGTTTGGCGACATCACAAACATGCTTGCGATTCCTGGCACATCAGGACAGTTGCTCATTTATGGCAGTGATGGTATGGCGCGTAGTACGGATAGTGGGAAGCATTGGCAAATTCTGCAAGCCATTACAAACAGCATCTTTACAATGGCGGTCTCCGGTCCTCACAGTCCCATTTACGCCTCTGGCGATGCGGGGACGTATGTTTCAAAGGACGAAGGCAAAACCTTTACGCAGCTCAATCAAGACTATCATCCTCAGTTGGTAGCCTCGCCTTCACAGCCACAAGTGCTTTATAGCCACTCCTATCTCCATATAACGCGTAGCTCTGACGGCGGTAAAACATGGACTGATCTACCAGCACTCAAGAGCAATAGTAGCAACGCAGGAAGCTATAGCAGTGTAGCAGTGGATGCGAATAACGGAGCGACAGTGTACCTGTCAATTTCTTATCCGACAGAGGTGTACAGCCTCGAATTAGGCAGTAGCACAACATGGTCGTCGCTGACACCAAAAGCGTAGGAAATAAAAGTGAAACGTTTTTTTATCTTATTACCAGTATTTGCTTTACTAAGCATGTTCACTCTTCTCGCCACATCGGTTGCTTATGCTGACGGTGGTGCGCCCAATCTCGCTTATGTGGCTGGCACGACTTCGGATGTTAGCGTGATTGATGTCTCGCAACAAAAAGTGACGCGTACAATCGGTACATCAGGTAAACCAGATACGATTCTTTTAAGTAATGACGCACGCTTCTTGTATGCCACTGAACCAGAGCAGAACCGTGTCGCTGTACTTGGCGCGAAGGATGGCAACACCATTTGTACTGCTAATGTGCCAGGAAAACCAACGCTGCTCGCTCTCGATTTGAGTGCCAATAACTACACGCTCTTCGCTGCTGGTAATGGAGCCTCAACCGTCAGCGCGATTGACCCCACTAACTGTAGTATCAAGCATACCTATTCAGTGAATGGTAGTGTCTACGGTCTGGCGGTAGCACAGGTTGGCTCTGGCATCAATGGAAGCAATGGCAGTCAATTATGGGTCGCGGATACAACTTCACTTACCTATTTCGATGATGCCAAGCAGCAAAAGCTGGGAAGCCTTACGATACTAGGAGGTCCAGGCTTTATCAGTATCCCGCCAGGGGAGACGGTCTACGCCACAACGCGTAATGGCAATGTGGTAGCGGTAGATCTCAACGATCAAAAGGTAGTTCAATTAGTGACAGGCGGTAGCTATGGTGCAATGGACTATGATGCCATTACAGGCGAGGTTTACGTACCTGACCGAAGCAAAAACCAACTTGTCGTGCTCACACCAATCAATCCAGGGTCGCCTATACCACATGAACCAAGTCATGTTGTCAAGCTCGACGGAGCACCACAATCAGTCGCCATCACAAGTGACGGACAGCTCGGCTTTGCGGCCCTCGCCAATGGCAGTATCGCGATGGTCGATGTACCCGGAAGGCAAATACTACAAACCATTTCTGTAGGAGGCAATCCAACATTCGTCATCACAGGCTTATATCCACCTGCTCTCGGTACCACACCACAATCAGCGTCCGTCTTCACTGTTATACTCAATATCGCCGCCTACGCGCTTGTGATAGGGCTGTTTGTGGTCCCGATTTTGTTGTTTCGACGGTATACAAAGATAGAGAAGCAGAAAAGCAATGTGTAATAAAGCCCTTCTCTAGCTCGCTCCCAATTGCTTTTTAATTCCTTGTCGCAAAAACAGGCTAGCAACTTCGGCTAGCCTGTTTGGTCGTTTCTCTGACACGATATCTTGCACAATGTGCTTCTCACTTTACAAAAACGATCAGGAGTTAAACCCCAGTACAGGTCTGATTTTATCACACCCTTTGAGCGATACACTCTCTTGGATGTATTAATGGTACGTTGCCTACGTCCTTCAAATTGGTTCATCGTTCAAAGGGTGTGATAAAATCAGACCCGTACTAGGGTTATTCGCGTGTCACCACAGCAAGAATCTCTGGTGTACGTGTGAGCATACGG
>CAXTWV010000319.1:0-5948 GCA_964248005.1 uncultured Ktedonobacteraceae bacterium
ATAATGTCACCATATGCACCTAGATCGGTCGCGTAACTCCGTACTCGCGCATAGTCCTCTTCGCTTGGTCCACCGTGTCGTGTATACTCGCGGATGGCAAGTGGCACGTCGCGTTGTAAGCGACTTTGTAACCGTTTGCGTGTGCGCTCTTCCCATGTATACGTCCCATCCATAGATTAATCCTTTTGTGTGTCTACGTAGGGGTTACGTAAACAATTATATGTTCTACAAGATAGGCACTACGTAAGGTCTACGTTACAATACTTCCAAAAGTGTACCAGAGAAATACCAGTGTTGTCAACAACAACAAAGGAGCCGGAGCGTACCCCGGCTCTGCTCTCTTAGGCTTCCTCGTGTTCTTCAGAAGTTTCTTCATCGGTGGTCTCGTCGTTGGTCTCCTCCTCTTCATCCTCACCTTGCTCCTCCTCGCCGATGCTCGACGTGTCGTCTTGCTCATCCTGTTCACTCATGATATCGGTCGCGGTCTCGCGTAAGCTATTGGCGGTCTTTGCTAGCTCGGCAAGTTCGGCTAAGAGTTCCTCCTGGCGCATATCAAGAGTCGTTCGGTAGAGTTCTATCTTGGTTTTCACGTTTTTGTATTCTGCCATGCGCGCGGCAATAGTCTCTGTCTTGACTTTCCCGTACTTGATTTTGCCCTTCTTCGTGATGGTCTTCTTCTGCAACTGAGCGACAAAGCGTTCAAGGTCTTTTTTCAGAGCAGTGAGCTCACCGACAAAGCTCTTATGTGCAAGTTCGGCCATCTGGCGGCGCGTTTTCTTCGTATCAATGAGCGGAAACGTCGAAAGCGTACTGGTATTGGCCTGGTTCGGGGCCGCTGGAAATCCTAGCTCGATCAGGTCTTTGAGCCGTTGCAGCTCTGGCACACTGCACACCTGCTCCCCGGTGTTGGTCGAACGTGTGTAGGGAACAAAGTAGGTTCCACCTTCTTTACGCATGGCTGATGCGTCCATACGCGTGATAACATCGCCCACCATACGACCAAGCTCTGAGACCGTGTACACCTCTTTATAGTAGTTCCAATAGGGTTCGAGCTTCGCCAATAGAACCGTATCACTTGCCGCAGTGGCCGTGGTGGCACCTGACCTCGGACGATTCAGCGAAAGAATACCCGTTTGCTTATTGTAAAAGACTCTCAGCCCAACAAGATAACCTAAGCCCCATGCCTGTAAATCACTTGACTCGACGACCAGTGCTAAAGCGACGGTATCGCCCCGGCCACGCTTTGTGATCGGGCGAAGGAGAATGTCGTCATCGTCGGTTGCACCCATATCCTTGTGTGCAAGCTCTTTCATCCATGCCTTAATTGCCCTTCTCAGCGAGGTTTCGGGTTTGGGAAGTCCTGGGAGAAAGGTATGATAGCCGAGTGGGGTGAGAATAGCGAGCGCCGTTTGTCGATTCACTTCAATGCCCTTCAAGCCAGGAACGATAGTATACCCCAGCAAGTGATAGCCTAGCTCATCCTGAGTCTCGATCAGTTCACGCTGACGCTTCGTGGTGGTTGTCGTCATTCGTTGGTTTCCTCCATTCTTCGCTGTAGATAGCACCTGATATATTTTATTTACCAGTAGTATACCAGAGAGATACCAGTATTTCAAGGCTTTTTGTACTAATTTGCGGAAACGTGCGTTTCCCCATTTTATCACAAGCAAAAAGAGAGAGGGTTGCTTTCTCGCTTCCCTCTCGTTCGTCGTTAGATATCAAACATCATATCAAGGGCCTTCGTATCGGCGGCAAGGTTATCCACGGTTGCTATCGCGTCACAGACGCGCCCAAGCACACGCGCATATCCGGCGGCTCCCAGCAGTATCCCATAGCACCGCATTCCGCGCGCCCCTCGTCGGCGGTTCCAGTCGGCCTCAAGCTGTGGTGATATTGTGACCTGACCGTCTGACACGATGATGGTGTCGGCTCGGTCGTACTTGCTCTGCTCTACAAGGTGTAACGCCTTCTCCATCCATGTGTTATATTGGGTGCCACCATCGAAGAAGAACTCTGTATTTGCCATGACTTCGGCGGGTTTGCCTTCGCCTTTGGGAAACTCAAAGATTTTCACCCGATCACTCTCGGCAAAGTGGATGACTGCCATGTCTCGCTTTTGAAGACGAGCAATGGCAAGCAAGGCCAGCGTCACAGCTTTTGACCATGCTTCTTTACTGTACTGAGTACCTAGTGGCGCGTTCATACTCGCCGACGAGTCAAGGGCAACGAGAATGGGGCCGCGGCCCTGCTTTTCGCTTCCGACCATATCAAGCACCTGCAGCCGCTTTTCCAAATACTTCTGATAGAACAAGTCCTCAAGATCTGCGTCGGCTAAGTAGCCCAGTTCTGAGGGGACAACTTGGTTCAGATTGTCACCAATGGTGATACCTATAATCTCGTCCGGTGGGTGCTTAATCTTGCTTTTCTGGGTTGCAAGCGCAATACGAGTCATGCGCCCACACAACTCGGCGACTTGCTTTAACTTCTCGCTCTTTCCTACTTTGGCGGCAAGGCTCATTTTCTCCTTGAGTGAGAGTGTGCCAGTTCCATTTCTGCCCCCGCTCGTTCCCCCTGTGTCGCTATAGCCACCAGTAAAGGTTTTAAGAGCGTCCTCTGTCGCCTGTATCTCGGTCTCGGCCTGCTCAAGTGCCATACGCGCAACGCGACGGCTGGCATCTTCAATCTCTTCAGCGTGTTCCTCAAGTTTCTCGGCCAGTTCGTCCGCCTGCTCTTGCTGATGTTGTCCCTCTTCACGCGCCCGCTTTGCCTGCTCAAAAAGCGATGCCGCACGATCACCTGCAGCTTGCTGTGCGAGGTCCTCTAATGTTTCCGCTTGGTCAAAGAGCTTAGCGGCCTCCTGCTCGGCGTCATGGAGTTCTTGAAGACGCTCAATAATCTTCTTATCAAGTGTCGTCAAAATGCTTTTTGCAACGGTTGCCGTGGTCATACCTGCATAGAGCTGGTCGCCAATAGTTCCAGCATTGCGTACCGCATCCCATTCGCTGGTCTGCATCATTTCGTCAAGAATTGAACGATTGACCGTCGCTGAGAGGGGAAGTTCGTCTGGGGGAAGGAGTTCGGGTGCTGGTCGATACAGGGAATAGAAGACATCCTCCACCAAAGCAGGAGCAGTTGGAAGACGTTCAGCATTATCGGTGACGGTGCTTTTTAAGCGCGAGTACATGCCAAGCGTTTCTTCATAGGCTTGCGTGTCATACTGGTCGTGCTGGATAACAGTACCTTCAGTTTCGATCATGGTCGCTGTCCTTTCAGTTGTCTGTTGTCTATCATTATTTACCAGTAATGTACCATACTAATACCATACTTGTCAATGTCCACTCTTCATAGTGCGGAAACGCACGTTTCCGCACTATGAAAAAGACAAGAAAATCGACCAGGGAAATATTTCCCCTGGTCGAAAGAGAAGAGATGGGTTAAAACTCTGATGCTTCTGTCACATCATCTCTAATTTTAGTGACGGTAGCAAGTGCCTGGTCGATGCGCTTTGGGTTGCGCCCCTGATCAGCGGCCTGATCTTTCAATGCCTGCAACTCTTTAATAACCCGTTTGAGCTTTGTTAAGCACTCAAGCGCAATTTGGGAGCGGGCAAACGCATCCTCTTCGGTAGGACCGCCCTTCTGAGCAAGCTGCTGACGTGCAGTTTCCCAGATACCTGCAGCGCGGTCTTTGAGTTCACTCGCCTTTGCATTGAGCGGGTTCGCCAACTTTGCCACCATACGTGTGATCTCTTGACGGTCTTGGGGCTGGTTCCACAGAACGAGGGAGAGAATAGCCAAGTCATCCTCTTCAACGCTATCACGACCCTCGATAAGCGCATGAGCCTGAAGGAGACGAACACACTGAACCCAACGGCGATCACTCGCAATAATGCCCTTTTGTGTCAGGTCACGTCGGAGCGTGACAAGTGCAGTCTGTATGGCCCCAGGAACGGGTAAGCTTGCAGCCTTTACCTGAAGCATGGCAAGACTTGCCTTACTCATAATTGTCGGTGTAGCCTGCACCTTGCTGTAATTGACTTGACTTGCCAGAAGCTTCTCGAAGTTTCCCTCACTGAGATAGCCAACCTCAAGGCGGACGAGAAACCTATCCCACAACGCGGCGAGGTCATCACCTTGAGGCATTTCGTTTGACGCCCCGAAGAGCGAAAGCAGAGGCACTGTTAAACGAACCTTGCCATTATCAAAGGCACGTTCGTTCATAATCATCAGCAACGTATTGAGAACGGCACTACTCGACTTAAACACCTCATCGAGAAATGCAACTTCCTTTTCGGGGAGCTTCCCATCAAGGACGCGCTCGTGCTCCCCGGCCTTCATCTTCGGAATATTGACCGTTCCGAAAAGCTCTTCAGGCGTAGTAAAGCGGGTCATCAAATACACAAAGTAACTGAGACCTTGACCATTGCTAGCACAAAACCGTTCGCTCAGACGCTTCACCAGTTCTGACTTGCCCGTTCCTGGAGGGCCCAACAAAACCATATGCGCCTTCGCAACTAAGCAGACGAGTGCGGCTCGAATAGCCTCATCTCGCTCGAACATCTCGGTTTTCAGTTCCGCCTCGATTGCATGTAAGGTCGCAAGCTCGGTAGGAGTGGCAGTCGTCGTCATTCGTAGAGGTCTCCTTTTCTTATACAGTCGTTCCGATCTCACAAAACGTTCTATTACTTACCAGTATAATACCAGTAAAGTACCATACTTGTCAAGAGATTTCTCTACATCTTTCAGTACAACACAGAAAAACGCGGAAACACATGTTTCCGCGTTTTATTCTCCTCACACAAGAAAGCACTGCCGTTCATCCTGTTGCTTGCCGCTCTCGAAGTACCTGCTCTGCCTGGGCACGACGTTCGGCCTCCTTCCGCTCACCATCTTGTATGATTTCCTCAACCTGCTCGGCTGAGAGATGCTGCCTCGCCTCTCGCTCTAGCAATACATCTAAGTATGATCCAACCGTGCGCTCATCGCGCTCGGCAAGTGCTTGAATAAAGCGGTGCGTTTTATGACGAATAAAGTAGCGCTGGCTTTCTCGCGTTATGTTCTTCTTCACAGAAGCAAGTCCTACACTTCTAGGCACAGGAGGGAACTCCTCTCTTCATATACATACGTGAAACACTGTCTCCTTATAAGATACCAGTGAAATACCATACTTGTCAAGAACGCTAGTATAACGTAAACGCTACGTAAACATGTTTATTCTTCTAAAAGCAAAAATAGACTGCATGAGAGAGGCAAGAGATGGCCTTATAAGATAAAGACAACCTACAACTCATCCCATTTTCACCCCGCCTAAAAACGCATTTAAACGCGATATTTCTATGAGGAAGCTCTACGAGCCGGAGTACTTCTGTAGAAAACAAGTAACATCCCATTCAGGAAGAGGGAGAAACACAGAGGGGAGATATGCCACATGTGATGCTACTTATGGGACTGTATGCTCCCCCAACCTCTTATTGCTGCCTTTTCTGTCCCTGCTTACTTCACCCTTTGAAGGCAGCAATAAGAGGTTAGTCACGTTTTCACAGAGTGCTTTTTGTGCTCAAAACCTAGTCAGAGGTCTAGGCACCCACACCACCTAGCTTTCCGCCCTACCTTCTGACTAGGGGACGGACCACCTGCCTACTCATCGTCTGTCACATCGAACGCCCCTAGCGTCACCTGACACGTTACCTGTCATCCAGCACTACCGACCATCGTCAGCACTGCAACACTCGTTTCCCATTTCCCTGACGGTAACTCTGTCAGGGAAATGTCTGAAGTACTGTGTTCCCACCTCAAACCCTACAGACACGCGTCTGTAGGGTTTGAGTACGCTCTTCACCTTGTGCAATGAGGATAGAAGCGCCTTGAGTGTCACGAGAAAACTGCTCCACTCACCGATAGATATCTGTTTCACAAGAATCTCCCTCTTGTGTTTCTCTCTCTATAGCG
>CAXTWV010000320.1:0-5936 GCA_964248005.1 uncultured Ktedonobacteraceae bacterium
GCCATCGACTCGAGTACCGCCTCAAGGTCGGGCTGGTAGAACCCGTTGACGTTCGCCCAGCCGGACTCTGCCGGTCGGTTCCAGTTGATCGCGCGAAGTATCTCACCTTCCCCATTGCGAATCTGGTAGCCACCCCGTTCTCCGCGCGACGGTTCGAACAAATCGGCATGCTCACGCATGACCCCGGCCGCCTGCAGGATACGAAGAGCCTCGTGGTCGATTGTGCATGCCCGTGGCATCGGATAGCGCGACGGCCATTTCTCGACGACTACCACGTGCCATCCCTCACGTCCAAGGAGAATCGCCGTCACGAGACCAACCGGGCCCGCGCCTACGATGATGAAGTCGACCAGGTCGGCCGTCTCATCAGTGTGTGGTGCATTCATAGGACTACCATCTCCTCCTTACGTGCGTGCCATAAATGGCATTCAGGAAATCGCGAACGCGGAAAGATGGCTGTGCTCGAACGTTTCGGCACTGTGTTCTTTGCTTATACATTCACAGCCTCGTCGTTGAGAGTAGTTGAGGTCCAGTAAACATGCGAACCTTTCTAATAGTTACTATTGTAAGCTGATTGGCGAGCTATTGTCAAGCCGACTTACACGCCGACCAGGGCAATTGCCCATTCATTCAAGAAGGCACCACCATATCAATGATACTGCGGACGAATCCTCCTAGAGGGATATACAAGTGAATGGAGCATTTGCTAGAATAAAAGGATCAGCTTCTCATCGCCGATTAGGGCGTCACCGCTGGTCAGGTGGGTGAGAGGCCGCAGAAATCCTGTCCAATTATCCAGTTCCAACAACAGATCGGGAAGCGTGATCTGAGGAAGCATGCCATAGACGCGTGGTCTCAGGGAGCATGTCAATCAACAAGAATAGCAAGAGATTGGTGTAAAATATGTATGGTGTTTATATTTCGTGAACGACATACACACAAGGAGTACTTCATATGAGCGATTTGCTGCTACTTGCTCGCACATGGGTGATAGAACATTATGGAAGACATGCGGAGCACTTGTTGAAAGCAGAGGAATGGTTACGGCGTATTGACCCGAATGCTTCAGAGGCAATGCTTCTTGCAACATTAACACATGACATGGAACGAGCCTTTCCTGGACCAGATAGCCCAAAACAGGACCCAGCACTTGGGCCAGATGATCCAATATATAATTCAGCGCATTCCGAACGTTCGGCACGTATAGTAAGTGAGTTTCTTCACGAACATGAAGCACCGGAGGAGTTAGTCACAGAGGTTGCGCGTCTGATACGCGTTCATGAGATGGGAGGATGGGAGGATGCGAATTGGGTGCAGGCCGCGGATAGCTTGAGTTTCCTGGAAGTCAATGTCGATTTCTTTCTGAACAGAATTGACGCACTCAATGAAGGCTGGACGCGTGAGAGTGTTCGTGCGAAGTTTGACTGGATGTACAACCGTATTCAGATACCTATGGCAAAGGCATTGGCAGCGCCATTATATGAGAATGCAATCCATAAACTACAGATGAAAGAAACAAGTAGTACAATATAATCCTAGTATATTTTGAGAGAGGACCACAGCATTATGCCAATGTCAAAGCGGTGCATTCCGTATACACCGCGATTTCGTGAATTGAGTCAAAGCGTTGTAGCACTCGTCACGACCACAGGAGTACACTTACGCGAGCAGGAACCGTATAACGTAGAAGGTGACAACAGTTGGCGCGTTATTCCTGGCGATGTGCAAGCAGAACAGTTGATGATAACTCATGACCACTACGATCATCACGACGCCGATTCGGATGTCAACTGTGTTTTTCCAATAGATCGCCTACGCGAACTCGCGGCTGAGGGAGTTATCGCGGGCGTAAGCGACAAGCACCTAGGATTTATGGGCTTTAGCCAAAACTTACGTGATCTCTATGAGAGAGCCGCACCAGAGATGGCAAAAGTTATTTCGCGCTCCAAGGCTGACGCAGTTGTGCTTACCGCAGGCTGACCTCTCTGTCACAGGGTTGTAGTTGCAATCCAGCGCGAGATAGAGATGGTCGGTATCCCCACCGTCCTGATTACGTTGCTACCTGACAATTCGAGACCAGCAGGTCCACCTCGTGCGATAGCTCCACAGAGGTTTAAATTAGGCAATTGCCTAGGTGGGCCACATCAGAACAAGCTCCAACGTCATGTGTTAGAGGATGCATTACGTCGATGGGAAGCACGCGAAGAACCGGGGAACATCTGGGAGATAGTGTATCCAGAATACGATAGTAGCGGATGGCAAGCTCCCGACATGAGCAAAGGCTGAAAGTTTTTCTCGTTATGGAAGCCAGTGCAAGTTTGCATTGGCTTCCATAACGAGAAAAACTTTTTTACAGTTTATTATGAAAGTTTGCGTAACGCCTCGAAGAGATCTTCATTGTCTGGCATATCGCCGGGGGAAGCCTCAACCTCGATATAGCGAATGACACCTTCTTTGTCTATGACGAACAGCGCACGCTCAGCCATCCCAGCAGGATGACGCACACCATACGTGTCTACAATTTTGCCCTGTGGATAGAAGTCGGAGAGCAAAGGAAATGAGGTATGCATAGACTTTTCCCAGGCACCTAATGCAAACGTACTATCCATACTGATACTTACAAGTTCCGCATCAAAATCTTTGAAACGGCTCAAATCCGCCTCGTATGCGGGTAGTTGTGCGGAGCAGGTACTGCTAAATGCGAAAGGAACAAAAGCGAGGACAACGTTTTCCTTGCCGCGATAATCCGCGAGGTGCCATGTGTCACCTTTCTCCGTTTTTAAGGTAAAGTCCGGCGCGGTATCTCCGACTTTCAACGTCTTTGTCTCGGTACGGTTCTTTGGATTCATAACGACTGTATCCTTCCTAAAATAGAGATTCGTGTTACCCAAAATAGACACGGATGTTCCGTTACTAGCTTTGCTTACCGTTCGTCATGCAGTGTGTGCAATCGCAACAAAAAATAACAAAGGCACACAGCTAATGTTAGGGTGTGCTTCTCTTCGGAATTGTAGCACTCGCTTGAAGAACATGTCAAATGGAGAGGGAGGACTTCCTGTTGCTACACGAACATGCCTATCATGCAGAGAAAACAAAAGGATTTTTTTTACATTTACAAGAGGCTTTTCTTGCCCGGAAAGGGATTGTCGCATATATTCCTATTACGTTTGTTGTCATTATTATGTTCATCGCAGCATCGTGGGAGGTGTTTATGCCCACGACCGACCCGGCTCGCTACCAATGTTATGCATTGACATTCTGGCTTGGCAGCAATGCGACACACCTCTTGCCGACACTTCAATGCTCTTTTTTACAAGCAGGCACGCAACCGCCATTTCATATGTTACCAATTGAGTATCCGCCACTCACGCTTGTACCTTTTTCACTTGCGCTGCTCGCTCCTCTTTCATACTATCAACTTGTGTTTGCGTTCCTCATGGCACTTACAGCAGTTCTGGCCTATTGGTTACTGCTTCGCTACGGACCACGTGGTGCAGGGCTTATTTTCGCGCTCTATCTTCTTGGTGGGGCGGTAGCAACAGCACATGTACGTTTTGATCTGCTGCCCGCCGCCCTCACACTTATTAGTCTCATCGCGGCAGAAAGAAAACATTGGGTATCGGCATATGTTGCCTTAGCGTTTGGCGTTCTTTTAAAGATTTATCCTATCTTGTTACTGCCAGTGCTATTCATCGCGGAGCAACAGGCAGAGGAGCGTATGGGACTTCCTCCACAGTTTCTGCCATTCGCAGCACTTCCACGCTCACTATGGAATGTATTACGTAGAATCCGACAGTGGCAATGGAAACATTGTCTCCTATTTTTAGGAGTAGTAGGGGGAGTAACAGGCGTCTTTGCACTCTTAAATTTTCAAGGTGCAATCGAGACGCAGCTTGCGTATTTTGCACAACGCCCTGTGCAAGTTGAGTCGAGTGGCAGTACACTGCTCTGGTTGACAACGTTACTTGGGGCATCTTTAAAAATCACACTTGAGTATGGTTCAATCAACGTCGTGAACCCTTTTAGTACCATTGTCTCGCTCATCAGCACAGTATTACTGATTGTTGGCTGTATGTACTGTATTTTGATGCAGTGGCATAAAAGGATGGATGTTGTGCAAACAGGGATTGCGTTAATTTTTGTGTTTATCGCGACGGGAAAAGTGTTCAGCCCTCAATATGTTATTTGGCTCATTCCGCTTCTGGCGTATATGGGAGCGTTCGACGTATTCTGGTTTTTCTTCTGGGGACCAGCCGCAGTACTTACGACCATTATATTCGCCTACTTCTATACACGCCCAATTGATCCTCTGAGCATTCCACTTACTCCGGGCTTCTTTCAGGTAGTGGCTATACGCAATTTATTCTTTATTGCTGTGACACTCGCGTATCTTTTCAACTGGTTTGGAGCACGTGAGCGGCGTCTCCCGATACTTTTGCCAGGCCGGGAGACGAAGCCGTTGTATACACAAAGTCTTGTTGTAGAAGAGCGGTAATTGTGCATTCGGTAGACTGCAAGGGATCGCACATTGCTTCGCTCGTGCTGAGGACGCGATAAATCGGTCCCTACCATTGCTTCGTTCATTACTGAACGCACTATTTACTAGTGTTTTGTTCCGACCACTTCACGTGGGGTCTGATGAGTTTGCGTGCCTTGCTGAAGCGAACGATACCACTTCACGCCTTCTGCTACACCTTGCTTGATATCAAACTGTGGGGCATAGCCAAGTTCGCGACGTGCTTTGTCGATTGAAAATTGCTGGTCGCCACCTTGTAATGTGATACCATAGGTTGTCAATGGTGGTGGTGCAGCATCACGGCGTCCCATAGCTTGCCAAGCAAGTTCAGCACTCCGACCAGCAGCATAGAGCACGGAGAAGGGAACTTTCAGCGAGACGTGCGCCACACCTAACGCGTCGGCAATGGTATTCAGATAGGTTGCTTGTGTTACGCGCTCGTCATTGGCAAGCGTATATGCCTGTCCAATTACTTCGTCGCCAGCGTCGCCAGCCTTAATTAGTCCTTGTGCTACGTCACGAACGTAAACAGTTGGTACGATGTTTTCGCCTGAACCAACGAAGAAGAATTTGCCCGACTCCACACGGCTGATATATTTCGCAAAGCTCGCGGTATCACGCGGTCCATAAATCCATGCTGGACGTACCATTACAATGGGTGCGCCTTGACCCTCAACGAGATCGGCGACAAGTTTTTCACCCTCAATCTTTGTACGACTATAGGGGTTATCTTCAGCATGATAGAGATGGTCTTCGGTCACAATACCATGCAGGGAATGCCCATACACGGTGATCGAGCTTGTATGCACAATACGCTGTACACCCGCATCCATTGCAGCATAAATAAGGTCTGAGAGGCCGTAGACGTTAATAGCGCGATACATACTTTCGGGTCCCCACGGTCCCGTTTTTGCAGCGACATTGTAAACGCGTTCAACGCCTTTCACAGCGCGTTTTAGTGATGCCGCGTTGGTCAAGTCACCATTGACGACTTCCACATTGGATAGTGTACGCAGATAGTCAGCGTTCTCAACAGGTCGTACCATCGCACGCACCTCATCTCCACGCTCTACTAGCATATCAACCAGATGCCCACCTAGAAAGCCAGCCGCCCCAGTTACTAATACCTTCACTCTGTTTTCCTCACAATTTCTTTTTGTACTATTACATATTTCTATAATTTTTACTATATAGCCATTTTCATGTGAATTTCATCCTCTGCGAGAAGTATAACAATTGAGCAAAATCTTGGCAACAAAGTAGGACTGTTTGTTATGGACGAAAGAATAGAGATAGACAACGGATGCCTACAAAGTGATATTTTGACGAACATTCATAGTGGTCTACTTATGCATAGTAACAAACTATGGTGTTACTACAGACGACATCATAAGAGCATCGATTAGCGTGGCGTTATGGC
>CAXTWV010000321.1:0-5927 GCA_964248005.1 uncultured Ktedonobacteraceae bacterium
TTTCCGGTTATACCGCCCTCAAGAAACAAGACCTCGTGTTCCGACTCCTCCAGGCTAATACAGAGCAGCAAGGCAACATCTTTAGTGCTGGCGTCCTGGAAATCGTGGAAGACGGCTTTGGCTTCCTCCGTCAGGAACGCTTCCTCCCCGGCAACATGGATGTGTACGTCTCGCAATCGCAAATCCGCCGTTTCGGACTTCGCACAGGTGACATGGTTTCGGGTCAGGTACGACCGCCGAAAGACAATGAAAAGTATTATGGTTTACTCCGCGTTGAGGCAATCAACGGTATCGACCCCGAAATCGCGAAACGTCGTCCTCACTTCGATGTCCTGACCCCAATCTTTCCCCGCGAAATGTTCAACCTGGAAACCGGCCCCACCAATATCTCTGGTCGTATTGTGAACCTTGTTTCCCCTATTGGACGTGGACAGCGTGGCCTGATCGTCTCCCCACCAAAAGCTGGCAAGACGATGCTCCTCAAATCCATCGCCAATTCAATTACTGAAAACTATAGCGATGCACACCTGATGATCGCCCTGATTGGAGAGCGACCAGAAGAAGTCACGGACATGAAACGTTCTGTGCGTGCCGAAGTCATCAGTTCAACCTTTGATGAGCCAACAGAGGCTCATACACGTGTCGCGGAAATGGTCCTGGAGCGTGCCAAACGTCTTGTCGAGAGTGGACGCGATGTCGTCATCCTGCTCGATAGTATCACACGTTTGAGCCGTGCCTATAACTTAGCAGTACAGCCAAGCGGTCGTACACTTTCTGGTGGTCTCGATCCGAGCGCACTCTTCCCGCCAAAACGTTTCTTTGGTGCCGCTCGTAAGATTGAAGAAGGTGGTAGCCTGACCATCATCGCCACCGCCCTTGTGGATACTGGTAGCCGTATGGACGATGTGATCTACGAAGAGTTTAAGGGTACAGGCAACATGGAACTCGTGTTGAACCGCAAACTCGCCGAGCGTCGTGTCTATCCCGCCATCGACATATCCCTGTCCAGTACACGCCGCGAAGAACTGTTGCTCGACGACAAAACCATGCGTGCTGTTGTGGTCATGCGCCGTATGTTCTCAACCCTCGCCGACCAGCGTGGCCTTGAGGCAATGGAAGCCTTGCTCCAACACATGTCTAAGACCAGCAACAACCTGGAATTCCTGGCAACCCTGCATAAGAGCGTCCTCTAACCCATAAAAAGTAGTTGTGAACATTGTTCACAACTACTTTTTTGTGCTTTGTATGGAGATGCGGTAGGGGGGGGAATTCATTGCGCCAAAAGATGGGGGCGGGGGCAACACGTTGGCAACGATTCACATCCCCGATGCGACCCCCGCCCCCATGTTTGGGCGCAATGAATTGTCGCCCCTACCGATACATACTGTCGCATTCATTCCTCAAAATCCGTTAAGGACGTTGTATGATGAACATCTAAGCAACACCATACATCTATATAAAGGAGCAGATACATATGACCAGCAACAATACACCAACATACCAAAACTACATAGGTAGAAAATGGCAACCAGCCAATAGTGGTCAAACCTTTCCCAACTATAATCCTGCTACGGGCGAACTTCTGGGCTATTTTCCCCTATCGGACCATATCGACGTGACCTCTGCCGTTATTGCCGCACGCACCGCGTTCGAGCAATGGCGTTTGGTACCAGCACCGAAGCGTGGCGAAATCCTCTTTCGCGTGGGCGAATTGATGACGCGGCATAAAGAGGAACTCGCACGCACGATGACGCTTGAGATGGGGAAAGTGCTCAAGGAGACGCGCGGCGATGTGCAAGAAGGCATCGACATGGCCTTCTACATGGGTGGCGAGGGACGCCGACTCGCGGGTCATACGGTGCCTGTTGAAATGCCAAATAAAACAGGGATGGCTCTTCGTGATCCCATTGGAGTTGTGGCGTGCATCACGCCATGGAATTTCCCTATTGCTATTCCAACCTGGAAGATGTTTCCTGCATTGATTGCAGGCAACACGGTGGTGCTCAAGCCTGCGGAAGATACGCCACTCAGTGCGTTGCGGCTGGTCGAACTGCTCTATGAGGCTGGTCTGCCGGAGGGTGTTGTCAATATCGTCTTTGGTCCTGGCAACCCAACGGGTCACGCACTTCTTATGCAGCCAAATACTGATATCATTTCCTTCACTGGCTCGACGGAGACAGGGCGACAGGTCGCGGTTGAGTCGGCGCGTATGCTCAAACGTGTCTCGCTTGAACTCGGTGGCAAAAACGCGGTGATTGTGATGGATGATGCCGATCTTGACCTTGCCGTTGAAGGTATTTTGTGGAGCGCGTATGGCACAACGGGCCAACGTTGTACGGCATGTAGTCGTTTGATTGTACATAGTGCGGTCCATGATGCATTACTAGAAAAACTGGTGCCACGTATCCAAAGCTTGCGGCTTGGTAATGGGCTAGATGAGCAGGTAGATGTCGGTCCGATCATCAACACGAAACAACTCAACAGGGTACACAACTATACCGAGATCGGTATGGAAGAAGGTGCAACGCTTGTGACTGGCGGTGCTGTGGCGCATTTACAAGGCGAACTCGCGCACGGAAACTTTTATTCACCAACACTCTTCACGAATGTGCGACCGGAGATGCGTATCGCGCAAGAAGAAATATTTGGCCCTACGCTTTCCGTGATACGTGTTGACACGCTTGATGAGGCGATTCGCGTTAACAATAACACAAAATATGGCCTGTCAAGTGCCATCTATACGCAGAATGTCAATGCTGTGCAACGTGCGACACGCGATATCACGACGGGTATTCTCTATGTTAATTCGGGTACAACGGGTGCGGAAATACAGTTTCCCTTCGGTGGCACACGAGGCACAGGCAATGGGCATCGTGAAGCTGGTATCGCGGGTCTCGATGTCTTTACCGAATGGAAGGTTGTCTATACAGATTATAGTGGCAAACTGCAAAAAGCGCAGATAGATGAATAGGAAGATGGATGTGTAGTGAGGTTGCAACCTCGCTACACATCCATCTTCCTATTCATCTATAGAAAGGACCTGTATTGCCAAAGCTAGAAGGTGGATTTGGCATGTGTAGTGCTTCGCGTTTGCGATACTCTAACAGTGATTTGTGCAGTGGCATCGCCGCCATAAAATGTGAACATATGAGGTTGTGCTTGTAAACGGGACATTCACAGCGTAAGAGCTGGTTTCCATCAACCTCGGTAATATGGACATTATAGATATGTCCTTGACTACCTTGAACCTGATAGTGACCGTAGGCAATCGCACGTACAGGGAATTTTACTTTCAGGTTTGCCGCAAGTGCCTCGTTGAGTGCAAGATCAAGCTCCTCGTTCTTCCGCTTTAGTTCCGCCATATGGGACGTTCGTTCTTCTGCCTGTACGAGTCCTGTAAGTGCTTTTGTGAGCCGCACGATAGCGGGACGAAATACAAACAACCCTTCACAGAGCAAGACCAGAAGCGTTATAGCGAGTAGCGCGAGTTCGATTTGCTTCAGTTGAGTAACGCGCCCTTCTGCCTCAATTTGATATTGCGAGACGATCTTGTCCATGCCCACAAGAAAGCCGGATTCATTCTGCAGAATGGTTTGAATAAACGGTGCAATCGCCGCCCTAAACGCCTCACTCGGTTGTCCTGAGTTCTGGTTTGCCGCGTTCAGTACCCCTTCGCTGGCATTGACCATCGCGTCAAAATTCGGCTGTATTTTCGTGTAGAGTTGCAACACAGTTGCACTATTATTTCCTGGTAGACCTAACTGTGTGCTACCCTGCTGTAAGCCCTGATGCGAACTTTCCCAGAGTGTCGTAACTGAACTCAATTCAGCAATACGTGGCGCACGCTCCGCCTCAGTCGTTGCAATAGAAATAGCAAGAGCTGCTTTACTCAATCTTTGACTGAGCATACGTTGTCGCCCTGCGATATTGATAACATTGGCATCACTCGATTGACGTTGCAACGATGTTTGAATCAGTATCTGTCCACTCACCACCAGCAACGCGATCACACTAAGCGCACTAATATAAAGAGCTGTGAGTCGTAGAACGGAAGACCTTTGAATGTTGAGTACGCGCATGAGCGTGAGTTCCCATCTTTCTAAAAAATATTTACACTTCCATAAACATGGTTAAGCGTTTTATTATCAATAGTGATGGTAATACACTCTAAAAAGGGTACTTTTTATAAAATTTTAATATGAGTAGTACCAATAACTGATAGCAAATCTGGTGTCTGTCCGACGAGGAATGCTAGCCGAAGATGTCTTCATTGTAGATGGCGAATATCACGGAAGCAGAGTCCAATAGATAATAGCAGGATGGTGAGGATACCGCCAACGATGAAGATGAGCGCGGGACCGAAACGGTCGGTGAGAACACCTATGAAGGCAAGGCCGACAGGTAGGAAGACATAACTACCCAGCATGTCGATGCTGCTGACACGTCCAAGTTTCTCGACTGGCACAAGTTCCTGTAAGAGTGTGACCCAGATAATGCTAAAAATGCCGATGCTGCACCCTGATAGGACACTTGCGAACATCGCAACAAGCGGCTCACTGATCGTCGGCAATGGCAAGCCAAAGAGGAATAGGGAGAGTCCGCACGGAAGTAAAGCCAGATATGCCAACAAGCCTCTATGATGCAGATGTTTGATTTGCCCGATGAACAACGTTGCGGCAATCGCGCCAACTGCACTCGCTGTTTCTGCAGCACCAAGCAACCATGCGCCTTGATGGTACACATCGCGTATCAGCTTTGGTAGCGCGATGGCTATGGGACCGAAATACGTGATGTTGGCGAGAGATGCAATCGAAATCGTCACCCATAGCCATGTTGAACTAGTTACATAACCTAGTCCCTCTTGAACATCGGCAATCACTCCTCCTATCCCCTTCTGTTTGGCATTCGCTTGCACTTCTTTACTATCTTCTTGCATAGCCTGCATCACTTGAGAGGTTGGCAAGCGCATGAGTAAAAGGCAGAGAGCCGAGATAACAAATGAGAGCGCATCAAGAGCAAAGGCACTTGTTGTACCACTCACTGCTATACAAAGCGCACCAATTGCTGGCCCAATGATTCCACCCAGTAACATGGCAAAACGTGTCAGTGCATTTGCTGCTTGCAACATCTCTTTCGGTACCAACTGCGGTTGAATAGACTGATATGCAGGTGAAAAGAAGCCATCGACGGTGCCAAAGAAGAGCGATAAGGCCACAAGATGCCACAATTGTAGGGCGTGAAAGCCACTGAGCAACGTAATGAAGCCAACGACAAGCGCACGACCTGCATCTGAGCAGAGCATAATGACACGGCGTGGCAAGCGATCAGCCGCGACACCGCCGATAAGCAAAAAGACGATTGTAGGAATCAGTCGTGCAATTACTACGACACTCATTGCACCCGCCGAACCCGTGAGAATGAGGACTTGCCACGCTAACGCCACCGTGAAGATAGTATCGCCTAAAATCGAAATACCTTGACCCAACCACAGCAACGTGAATGGTCTATAGTGCAGGACCTTCAAGAGCGAGAGCCGTTCCGATAAGGTTGCTATCATGTGTAGTACCCTTCCTTCACATCATTCCACATGACAGTCTAACATGCTATAGGTATGTAAAGGAAGGGAAAATCTATGCTTTAAGCAATGCTGATAGTGCAGTATCTCCCTTTATGCTTCTGAACACCACGTTTGCAGATAAGGATTAAACGTCTGTAGGGGTCTAATTCCATTACACCCGCTTGGCAATCAACAAACTTGAAAGGAAGGTTGAAACGTCTCATCAATCTTGAGGACAGAATCAATCGCGAACGTGGGTGTAATAGAATTAGACCCCTACAATTTTATTGTAATCAAATTGCATCATTGCCCCCATTTCCCCACCCAAACGTGATATAATTGCCTAGATACCCTCAAGTCGAGGGGGCTG
>CAXTWV010000322.1:0-4555 GCA_964248005.1 uncultured Ktedonobacteraceae bacterium
TCATTTCGTCAACATCAATATTGCGGCGCGTGCGGAAGATGGAGACGATAATAGCCAGACCGACGACGACCTCTGCGGCGGCAACGGTTAGCACGAGAAAGACAAACATTTGTCCATCAGCCGAGTTGAGAAAGTGTGAGAAGGCCACAAATGAGAGATTGACGGCATTGAGCATCAATTCAATAGACATAAATATAACGAGTGGGCTACGCCGAATAAGCACGCCCAGTACACCAATGGTGAATAATATTGCACTCACGATGAGATATGCTGATAATGGCATAAGAGATACTCCTGTTATTCTTTCGCCGCCTACGGCGGCGAGGGAAATTTCGGGTGTTGTGGGGACACCCCACACCCCGCAAAGGGGTAGCCACCCCTTTGAACCCTGCTTTACACACGGCGACCAAATACCATTGCGCCGAGAATGGCGACGACGATGAGTAGGCTTGTGACCTCGAATGGGAAGGCGAAGCCGTGGAAGAGGGCAAGACCGAATGCTTCGATGTTGCCATGGTTATCTACCATTGCTTGCAGGCCCTCGCTGGCTGGTGCTTTTGTTGCGGCTTCGTTGGCAGCTCCGGTGAAGAGCAGGTAACTCAAGGCTCCGACAAGCGAGAGGCCGAGAATACCACCGACAATGCGCTGCCAAGAAATGGGGTCACGGATACCTTCTACATCGTCGCCATCAGGCGCAAGCATCGTGACGACAAAGAGGAACAGGACCATGATTGCTCCTGCGTAAATCAGGATTTGTACGATGGCGATGAACATCGCTCCTAGTTGTAGATAGAAAAGCGCGAGAAAGATGAGCGTTAAAATAAGGCTCAGAGCACTATGGACAGCGTTTTTGAAGCTGATCACACCAAGTGCAGCGGCTGTAGTGGCAATCGCAAGCACATAAAACGCGACAATTGTTGGAGTATCCATCAGAGTTTTCTCCTGTCCTCGTCTTGCTCTTCATCCGTCAGCAGAACAGGTCGCTCAAGGCGCGTGTCGCCCAATCCAACTGCTGCCGCACTGGTAGCGGAGCCGTCAAAGACTCTCGTATCTTGTGGCACTGGTTGTACGGCATCCTGTGGCGCGGGTTCTGTCCACACATCGTTTGAACCGACAGTGTGTTGACCCTTTGCTTCAAGCAGTTGCTCTTTGTGGAAGACGAGATTTTCGGGATAGTAGGCAGCGAGTTTGTAGTCATGTTCCAGTGTGATTGCACCCGTGGGACATGCGGCCTGACAGTAGCCGCAGAAGATGCAGCGCAACAGGTTGACATCGAAGGTTTTCGCATAACGTTCGCCCGCCGAGACACGGTTCTCTTCTGTATTCTCTTCGGCCTCGATGTAAATTGCGTCGGCGGGACAAGCACCCGCGCAGAGATAACAGCCAACACAGCGTTCGAGATCGTTCTCATAACGATGCAGGACATGGCGACCTCGGAAGCGTGGGGGTAGCTGTCGCTCCTCTTCTGGATACGAGATAGTGGTTGGCTTCTTGCCCATATTCTTAATGGTCGTCGCCATACCCTTGATGATATCGAAAGACATGTGTATATGCTCCTTGCATTGTGTAGCGTTGCTAGTGTTAGTATAAAGCTAGTGTAAATCGTCCGGTGCAAGATATTCTGGTCGTGTTTTGAGTTCGTCAAGTACTATGATTTTAAGTTCTGGTATAGATGGTAGCCGAGAATCGTTTGTAAGGAAATAGGTAATGTTCATATAGATGGCAGTTGCCATGTGAATAGCATCGGGAGTCTCTAGCTTTGGATAAAAAGCACGTAGTCTAGCGGCTTCCTGAGCTATTTGTTGAGAAACATCAATGGTCCTTAAACCACGAGTGTTGAAGAAGAGGCTACGATACAGCCGTATCGTTTTAGCGTCTTTTTGCTTTATAGGATTAACGAGTACTTCAAGTATAGTCACAGTAGACGTAATAACTCTGACTTGATTACGGTCCATCGCTTCAAAAAACGGATAAACCATTTTTAAATAGGTAGGGTGCTTTTCTGTAAAATAAATAAAGGGAGCAGTATCTACGTATACTAAACTTCCCTTTAGAGCATCTACCCATCCCATGATTTTCTTACCCTATCACTTTTACCCCAAGCACTTCTTTCTTCACTAAGATACTTTGACACGTCAACGCCTTTCCATGAATCCTCTGCAAAGCCCATAAACTCCATAATACTATGCTGAGGTTCTTCCTGCTCATTGCTTTGTATAGAAGCTCTTACTTCATCTAATAACCTGATTTGCTCTTCAGGAGATAGATGTTGAATGCTATTTGTAACATTATCTAACGCATCTTTATAGGTATATGTTGACATGGATCTTGCTCCTCTCTAAAAAGTATTTCATGAAATCCTTCTCAATCATATCAAAATTGTTAACGTTTGTCACTTTCAGAATGTGTCTCATCAGAGATACGATAAGACGGACCGTTATCCCAGGAGTCACGTTCTCGATCAACGTACTCTTGAGCATTAATACCTTCCCAAATTTCTTTGCCCAATCCTTCTAGCTCTGTAATTTGATGTCTTGGTCTTTTCTCATTACCCTCAATCATGCTCTTGAGTTCTTCCACCAATTGTTCGCGCTCTTCATTTGTGAGATATGGTAATAATTCCCGAATTTGTACATATGTATTGGTCAACATTGTATTTTCCTGTTTATAACGAGGACTCCTGTGCGGGTCTGATTTCATCACACCCTCTCGCCAACCTATTCTTTCCACAGGATTGATGAAATGTTTCAACATCCTGCAAAATGTTCGATTGACGAAAGGGTGTGATGAAATCAGACCCGTACAGGGATACTCTTACGCCTTCGCCACCTCTGTCTCTGGTGTTGGCTCGGCCTCTACGACAACGGGTGCGCTGATCTTCTCGAATTTGGCGAGGCGCACGGATGTTGGCAGGATGGCTTTTGTTGTACCATTCCCATCGTGTTTGTCAGGCGTTGTACCGGTGAAGCGGGTGCCTTCGGTGACGCTGTTACGTTGAATATACAGCAGTAGACCGACGACAACGGCGAGACCGACAATGCCATTGATCCACCACGGCAGACCGAACGCGACCACGATAGCCGTGACAACGACGTTCAATACCGCGAGTGGCAACAATGTCTGCCAGCCGAGATGCATCAGGCGATCATAGCGGATACGGGGCAATGTGGCACGGAGCCAGATGAAAAAGAACAGGAACAATGCAACTTTGATGATGAAGATGATAATTGAGACACCCGGAATGCGCTCAAGGCCAAAGCCGAAGAAGCCCCAACCACCGAGAAAGAGTGTCGAAGCGACTGCGCTTACGGTAATCATATTGATATACTCAGCCATTTGGTACAGGCTCCAACGGAGTCCACTGTACTCGGTTAGATAACCAGCTGTTAGCTCTTGCTCCGCCTCTGGTAGGTCAAAGGGAGCACGATTGACTTCGGCAATAGCCGCGATGACGTAGAGAACGAAGCCGAGTGGTTGTGCCGCGATAAACCAGATACCTTGTCCCGTTGGATTAGCCGCGCTAAACGGCAATTGCGCATGAACGATACCAACCATGCTCAATGTACCAGCCCACATCAGCGTGCCGCTAAGTGCGAGGCCGAGGCTTGTTTCGTAGGAAACCATCTGGGCCGCGCTACGCAATGAGCCGAGCAGCGAATAGCGGTTGCCAGAGGCCCAGCCACCAAGCACGATACCATAGACGGCAAGCGATGAGATCGAGAGTATCCAGAGAATACCGATATTGACATCGCCAATCACAGGGTCCCACACGCTTGACTTGCCAGCAATCCAGTTGTTGCCAAGTGGCACAACGGCGAAGGCAGAGATCGCGACAACAACCGAGATGATTGGCGCGATCACATACACCAGCTTTTTGGCCTGTGCTGGCACAATTTGCTCTTTAAAGGCCATCTTGATGCCGTCCGCAACGGGCTGGAACATGCCAAGTGGACCAGCACGGTTTGGGCCGATGCGTCCCTGTATACGGGCAATCACCACACGCTCGATAAGCGTCATATACGCGAATACCGTGAGCAAGACGAAGATGACGACTGCACTTTTGATAATGGTTGCGACGATAGGATTGTTGATGAAATCAAGCACGCGCCACCTCCTGTTCTTGCGTAATGCGTACTCCCTTTTGCCCCAGGTCTTCCCATTCGAGACCTGCATAGAACGGATTGTTTTCAGCTATCTCGTGCAGAATATCGGCTGGCGTCTCGTAGTCCCATGTCTTGTTGCCAAGATGTTGTGCAAGCTCGACCAGGATTTCCCAGTCTGCCTTTGCTCCTGGTAATGGACGAAGACTGCGACGGATAGCCTGTACATGCGCATCGACGTTGGTCATGCTGCCATCTTTTTCGGCGAAGGTCACGGCGGGAAATACCACGTCGGCCTGTTGCGCGGTCTCGGTCAGCAGAATATCCTGTACCACGATAAATTCTAGCGATGAAGGAAGTTCAGGCTTAGACAGGTGTCGCGCTGGATTCGCACCCATGACGAACAACGCCTTGATGTCTGGACTGCTCAACATCTCTGCATAGGATTTGCCAAC
>CAXTWV010000322.1:4655-5921 GCA_964248005.1 uncultured Ktedonobacteraceae bacterium
TCGGTAACATCCGAGTTGACGATGAAGATTTTCGCACCCGCCTTCATCGCTTTTTTGATACGCAGGTTCAGCACGGGCTGACGTTTGTATGGGTCAGAGGCAATTAAGACGATGTGCGACGCCTGCTCGATTTCGGCAATGCTGTTGGTCATACGCCACGGTTTACCCGTTAACGTGTCGCGTACACCTGGGAAGTTGCCGTGATGATGGTCAACGTGAGGCGTATTCAACACAGTACGCAACAGTTTTTGGAATAGATAGGCTTCTTCGTTGGTCGTGCGGGTCGAGCCGATGCCACCAATGGATTGCGCACCATGCTTAGCAGTAATGTCTTTGAAGCGTTTGGCGGTATAGTAGAAGGCTTCGTCCCATGTGGCGGGAACAAGTACACCGCTGCGTCGAATCATGGGTGTGCGCAGGCGTTGTGGACTGTTGACGAACTCGAAGCCCCAGCGTCCACGGTCACACAGCCAGCCATCGTCGATCTCGTCGTTCGTGCGTGACATGAGACGCATGACTTTATCGACACGCACATCGACGCGTGCATTACAACCAACACTACAGTTATTACAAACACTCGCGGTACGTTTGAGTTCCCACGGACGCGATTTGAAGCGGTACGATGCAGCGGTCAATGCTCCGACAGGACAAATCTCAACGGTATTGCCGGAGAAAACCGAGTCGAAGGCATGGTCAGGAGCCGTACCGACCTCCATCTTGTAGCCACGCGAGATCATCACGAGGCCATTGTCCATCGAGATTTCTGAGCTAAAACGCGTGCAACGCTGACAGAGAATGCAGCGTTCGCGGTCAAGCAGTACATTATCACTGACTGGTACGGCTTTGGTGTAGTGACGTTTGTTCTGGTCAAAGCGTGTTCCACCGGGGCCGTGACGCAGAGTGAAATCTTGCAGATCGCACTCGCCGCCCTTGTCACACACGGGGCAGTCAAGCGGGTGATTGATAAGTAAAAATTCGAGTGTACCTCGGCGTGCCTTGAGAACCTTTTCGGTCTTGGTATGCACAACCATACCCTCGCTGACTGGTGTCGTGCAGGCGGTCTGCGGTGGCTTCGGCAGCTTTTCGATTTCGACAAAGCACATGCGACATGCGCCCAATGGTGGCATCTTGGGATGATAGCAGTAAATAGGGACTTCTATTCCAGCCTGTTTTGCCGCCGCCCACACCAGCGTTCCAGGTGGAACCTCGACGGGCTTGCCGTCAATGGTGAGGTGTATTAGTTCGTCTTTTTTCTCTTCTGGCATA
>CAXTWV010000323.1:0-5910 GCA_964248005.1 uncultured Ktedonobacteraceae bacterium
TTTGCAAGCGTTGGACCATGTCTCCACGTTAGCGAAACAGCACCGACGGGTGACGGCAAAAGAGCAACGGGTAGGCAAGTTGAAGATGAACGCACCACTGGTCCACCTCACCGAGGAGCAGTGGCGCAAGCAGGGGTTTCCGTAGCAAATGGACAAAAACCAACGCTAGATGAGTCGAGGCAAACACCTACGAGCCCATACCTGCCTCGCGGGCACGGATAATTGCCTGAGCACGGTCAGCGACCTGCAATTTGCTGAAGATGCTTGAAATATAGTTGCGCACCGTTTTCATATTGATCACGAGAGATTGTGCAATCTCTGCATTGCTGTACCCTTGCGCAATGAACGTGAGTATCTCGCGCTCACGTTGGGTTAGATCAGGAAATGGGAGGACGGGTTCAGTCAGTCGAGGAGCTGCGAAGAAGTTGATAAGACGCTGAGCGACCGTAGCCCCGAAGATAGCTTCACCTCTACTCACAACTCGAATCGCTCGCAGTACATCATCTTCGCTCGCATCCTTGAGGATGTAACCACGCGCTCCAGCACGTAGGGCCGCGAAGACCGAGTCGTCATCCTCAAAGAGGGTGACGACGAGAACACATACATGTGCGTTCTCTTGCAGGATACGCCGCGTCGCCTCAATGCCGCTGATCCCTGGCATACGCAAGTCCATAACGATTACATCCGGCTGAATGGTCGATGCCTTGATGATGGCTTCCTCTCCCGTAGCCGCTTCGCCTATCACTTCCATATCTTCTGTTGCACTTAATAGCGCACGCATCCCACTGCGCACCAGTGGATGGTCATCGGCGATCAAAATGCGCAAACGTGTCATCGCTCTTCTCCTTTCTGCTCTCTCCATCATCTTCATTCCCTAAAGGAATGCTGACAGAAACCTTGGTTCCGCCTCCTTGTGATTGCGATATCTCGCACGTTCCCCCCAATTCCTCTGCTCGTTCGCGCATCGAAAGTAACCCTACCCCTGCACGATATCCAGTCTTCAGACCGATGCCGTCATCTGCAATCTCTACTTGAAGCCATCCTTGTTTGATTTCAAGGTGAATGAAGCACCTGTGAGCATGCGCGTGTCGTATCACGTTCACCAATGCTTCTTGCGTGATACGATAGGCGGCTACTTCAACAGCAGCAGAGAGAACTGGGAGTTCCTCGGAGCATACAACATTCACACTTACGCCACTTGTGCTCTCTTGTGCAGCACGTTCCTGAATGGCACCAATGAGACCTAATTCGTCGAGGGAGGGTGGACGCAGTTCATACACAAGGCGACGGATATCAGCAATAGCTGAACGGACGGTGCTTTGCTGCTCGCCGACGAGGGCATCAGCGGCAAGTGGGTCAAGTGCAAGCAACTTGCGGATAGCACCTGCACGCCAATTGAGTGAAGTCAATACGGAACCAAGGCCATCGTGCAGGTCACGCCGGAGCCTGCGACGTTCCTCTTCACGTGTGGTGACCAGTTGTTCGCGCGAACGCTGGAGTTCATGCATCAGCCTTTGTAGATTCATCGTGATATGCACGGTGTGAGCAGCAACTCCTGCCTGTCGTGCCAGACCATCGAGCAATCTCTGATCAGTGGTCGTAAAGGATTCACCTGGAGTACGAGGAGCCAGCACAAGTTCCCCGAGCTGTTCCCCTTGATAGACAAGTGGTAAATGAACAAGACCGCCATTTGGGGTTCCATAGCGTGCAGCGATTGACGACCCGGCGTCATGGTTCAGGACAATTGCCGCATAGGGAAGTTTCAGTGCTTGGGCAACGGTCTCGACAATGATAGGCAACGTTGCATCCGGGGCAAGGGTAGCTTCCAACCTCTGCCCCAGGCGCACGATGACGCCATAAGGATCATCGCGGTCACCATACATTATCTTATTTATACTCCTCTGAAGCCACTCACGCAGTGGTTGAAAGAACAAGGCTACTAACATGGTCGCAAGCAGTGAGGCGAAGAGAGTATATCTCTCTTGAAAGAGAAAGCCCATATATCCGACAAACAGGGTGTATACACCAAAAATGCAGATGGTTAGTATGCTGTACACAAGAGTCCTATTAATCAGGAGATCGATATCCCACAACCGATATCGCAGGATCGCAATTCCAAAGGAAAGTGGGATGAAAAGCAGGATGAAGCTAGAATCAGAGCCAAAGGCCATGGAAAAGAGGAAACTAGCCAAGCTTAATGGAGGCAAGACTAACAATAGGAGGGTGGCTCCTATGTTGGAAAGAAAGAGTATGGCAAAACCAAAGACGACCCATTTGGTCTGCTGGCGTTGCACGGCATTCGAGACATGGCGATAACGATAGATTTGGGTCGCGACGATGACGAGAAGAATGCCGATCCATAAAAAATCACCAAGAAAAGGGGCCCAAGGAGTGAGTTGAAAGGTCACGCTGGGGAAGAAGTTATAACTCACTGACTGGAGAAGGTAAACCACTACCATCAAGCGCGTCCAGCGAGGAACAAAGTGTCCATCAGGGAAGAGCAGGATGACGAGAAAGAGCAGGAAAAAGCCCAGGAAATTGACCAGTATAGCCAACCATTGCCAAGGGGATGGGCTTTGAGCGACGATATTTGTGACGCTGATTGCTCCCAGTAGGAGGCACATTAAAGCAACGAGCAGACCATACCATTCGTTTCCTTTCTGCCAAACAAGAAGCGCGGCAACTGCGAACCAGACGAGCATCCAGATGATGCTGAAACTAATACGTAAGGTCGCATAGCTACTTACCGAAAGACCAAATGTAGACAGTGCATGTGCTACCGCTGACGTCAATTGTTCATCAGGGCAGACGCTCCTTGTGCAGATTGTCTGGAGTAGGTTGGCATATATTGGAAGGGAAGCGACAACAATGAGCAGGGTCAGAATACCCATCCCTACCCAGAGGGTCCAAATGATAAGCAACCGCCGCCTCTGTGGATCGGCTCCCCTTCTCTCCGGTATGTATACCTTTGTGTCTTGTCCTGAGGACTCATCCATGAGAGCAATTCCTCTTACACACATCTTCAACAGCTACTGGCCTATTCTACCTCAGAAATGGTGTTGCTGCCAGAATCTTGTGTCTTAGTATGCGCTATGACTAGATGGTGTATAGTAGGAATGCTATAACGCTTCTCGTACCTGTGTCATCGGACGTGCTTGACGCAGTCCTCTTCCCACGAGAAGAACAACACCTGCCGTAGCGAGCGCAAAGTATGGGAGTTCCAAACCCACATTGGATAAGATGGGGACAAAGAATGAAAGGGGAATGATTGGTAGAACGACAATGAACACAATCCCAACCCACCGGGGGAAGATACCTGCACGTAGCGTTGCAATGCCGAGGAGGAGGAGACCGAGAAGAGTCATGAGACCACCGACGGTGCCGAGTGTTCCTTGTAAGCCTTGCTGGATTGCTGTGTCCAAGCTTCCAAGATGAGAGGCTGTTGCAGTAGAGGTAGCAAGGACGGGCAAAACGGCAAAAGAGATGACTGTGTGTGTTGCGTCACTAAGTGCTATTCCAAAGAAGATGGCGAGCATCCCTAGTAATCCTAACAAGCCTGCACGGTCAGCTTGTCGGAGAAACACTGCTGGTAGACCGAATAAGGTACAAATTACGCTAAAAAACGCGAGCAAGTTAGCCAATACAATCAGCGGTTCTTTTATAGTGGTCACTCCTGTATCCACTGGGTTGAGAATCAATTGAATGAGCATCAAGCACCCACTGACGAGTAAGAAGAAACCACTTAATCGAAACAGTTTTTCTAGCGACATACTACATTTCCTTCCTTGCAGGAATTTCCTACGCTCAAATGAACATTGAATTTGTGACGAGGCATCAGAGAAAGTGAGTGGTTCTCATCTTTCTATGCCTACATTCAGGATAGCTGATAGGTTATCCCAGTGTCAGGTGACTGTAGCCCTACTTTGACTGGGAAATTGTCCCAGTCTCACTGGGATAGCAAAGGAAGGAGAGTGTGCTGAGGTGAAGTAGATACTTTCTGCACATAGGGGTTCCCGTAGCAAATGAGCAGACGTCAAGGACGGCAAGGTCTTTGCCGTCCTCTACCTATGATAGATGCCAAACTCTAGACTACTGGTGTGCAAACGGGGTCACTCACACTATCCCGTGGCTCCTTTTTAAGAGCCAGCAGAGAAGGTGAGAGGAGCCACTGTAAAGACGACCGAAAAGGTTTTACAGACGATGACCACCGAATGGTAGCTCTTCAGGTTCATTGCTACCTGTGTCGGGATCATAATGTTTAACGACCCTTCCGTCGCTGTTAGCCGCCCAAGGTCCACTCCTTCCTGTTTGACGTTGCCAGCATCGGTAGCATGACTCGTCGGAGCCAGGTAGACATGTACGTCGGGACCATTGGTGACGTTCAACTGCTCGAAGTGGATAAGATACACTCCATTCGCCATCTTGCCAAGAGTCACTTTGCCAGCCCCATGATCATTGGCGAGACCAGCTCCTGAGTTCAGGTGATCGATAAACGTCCCTCTAGCAAGGAGAACGGAGTTTGCTACGCTGGTCGTCGAGGACGTGCGAGCGAATGGATCCGCAACATGGCTCGTGGTATGGAAGAACAAGGGTGAGAACAACCACCAAGCTAGGCTCAAAAGTATCATCAGGAGAAGGAGACCGCTGATGAGCGCGCTCACCTGAAACCGAGTCCAACGCCGTTTGGACACTGTCGGGAATGATGCAGAATGCTGAGATGTCGTTGCCATAAGAACCCTCCAAGAGTCGTATCACTGAAAGACTCCCTCAGTGAGTGTGTCAGCTAGTGTTGTAACGACAACCGTTACAACCTGTGATCTATCACGCCCTTCCTATCAACTCCCGTTTAGAACAGGAGAACGATAGTGTTGACAAGTAATTTATTACCAGTTAAGATGTATCACTAGTAAGAGTATAACAGCAGAAATATTACCTGTCAATGGCTTTTACAGGTAATAAAATTTGAAAGGAATTTCTCATGGCGTGTTGGCATCTTAAAAGTGAGCATCATCTCCCACCAAAAACTCTCATCTCGTTAGAAGGGCGTCTCTGCCTAGGTTTGGTGAATACGGCGCATCCACGTTCAGGTCGTCATGTCCATGACTATCTCACAGGATACTCTGATCTAGTGTCCTGGAATCGCTCTGTAGGAATGCTCACGGAAGAGCAAGAGCAGTATCTTCTCCAAGAGGTGTACACTCATCCACAGAAGACGATCCAGACCTTCGAGCACGCTATCGCATTGAGAGAAGCACTCTACAACATCTTTTCAGCCGTTGCAGATGGGAGCGTGCCTCAGAGCGAAGCTTTAGACTTACTGCAGAACATCTTTCGTGAGGCTATAGTGTATGCATCTCTGCTCTCTACAGCTCATGAGTTTTCGTGGGAGTGGGGAACAGGTGATGAGTATGGGGAGGAATCGAGCTTACTTCTCTGGCCGATAGCGTACTCTGCAATAGAACTCTATACCTCTTCTGAAGAATGGAAGAAGATAAAGGAATGTCCTGGTTGTGGATGGCTCTTTCTTGATCGTAGCAAAGCTGGGAACCGCCGATGGTGTAGCATGGATGAGTGTGGCAGTCGCGCCAAGATGCATCGACAGTACACTCGTAAACGCTCTACACATTGACATCTGCTCCAAACCGGAGTGAAAGTGAAGGTTGCTATTTGATACACCACCAACTTCTAAGGGATGAGAAATTCCTCCAGTAAATGCCGCGTTGGTGTTTTAATGGTGAGATCACCCCATGTTCTAATCGTTCGTAGCGACACATTGTTGTGAAGGCGTCATCGTGTTACACTAGACTGTGTAGCTTGGAAGGGAACATTGGGCTGGCATCACTTCTTGTCTTTTATTATGTATGCAGCACGGAGGGAAATATGTTACACGAAGAACAGACGGACTTACGC
>CAXTWV010000324.1:0-5890 GCA_964248005.1 uncultured Ktedonobacteraceae bacterium
CTTCTTTCCTTTCTTAGGTTGATGCCTATTGGGTGTAATGAATTAGACCCCTACAAACATCTTTTCCCTTTGAAAACCTCCGATGTCGATGATGCTGTAACACTTCAAGAAGTCAAAGAAGATTATTATTTGACAATCTCGCATGGCATTCTGTATACTTTTATCGGAACCTCTACCCCTATTATTGTTATTCGCAAAGGTGACTCAATGTACTAAACGCTCGCTGTAAGAGAAGGACTTCTGTCTGTCCACTATGCCACCTGTTGGTATAGATGCAGACGACATACTCTTATAGTGGCGTTCCTCTGGATGTTTCACCGCTCCAGTACGTATGCTTCCTTATTATGTTGTCCTCTCTTGTCAACGAGCAGTATCACTCAGGGAGGCAACACGTCTATGAATCTGCAAATACTACGCGCACTACGCTCACGCCCATTTACACTCCTCTGGTTAGGTCAGACTATTTCCTCGCTTGGTGACGGCGCATTTACAACAGCATTAGCATGGGAAGTTTTGTTGCTTACAGGGTCGGCTACCGCGATGGGGTTAGTTGTAACCGCCGAGATTATACCGCGTCTCCTTTTTCTCCTTCTGGGTGGGGTTGTAGCTGACCGTCTTCCACGTCGGCTTGTAATGCTATGGTCAGATGGCGGACGAGCAGTTATTATTCTGCTTATCGCTACACTAGGCTGGTTACACATCCTGCACCTCTGGCATCTCATCGCCTTATCACTCCTCTTTGGGATTGCCGAGGGATTTTTTGCACCAGCCTATAGCTCGATTCCGCCCCAGCTTGTCGGGCAAGAGGAACTTGCTTCCGCGAATGCGTTAACTGGCTTAAGTCGCCAAATGAGTCTACTATTAGGCCCATTGTTGGGTGCTGGACTAGTAGCACTTGCAGGCCCAATTAGTGCGTTCGCCTTCGATGGTCTCAGTTTTGTTGCCTCGGCTCTATGCCTATTCATGTTACGTCTCCCTCCATTTCCGACATCTCTACCGGATAGAGAGACAACAGATGCAACGGGAGCGCGAGACGTACTTGTTCCTGGCGAAGTCTTAACGCCGCCCATACTAGGACTTCGTCAAATAGGGAACGATCTACGTGAGGGGATGCGTTTTGTGTTGAGCGCGAAATGGTTCTGGATTGGTCTTCCAATTGCGACACTCGGCAACATCTTCTTTTCTGGTCCACTGGAAGTGGCAATGCCAAAACTCGTTCACGATGTATACGGCATGGGGGTTTGGTTCCTTGGCGTCATTTGGACCACTGCCGCGATTGGTTCGATTGTAGGAACATTTCTCATTGGGCAATTTAGCCATCTACCTAGACGCGGCATTCTCATGTATCTCATGGTCTTGCTCATGAGCGGATCAGAAGTTTTTCTAGGTATTCCCTTTTCGCATACGAGTGCGCCCATTATTGGCTGTATTGCTAATGGACTAATTGGTTTTGGTTCAGGTGCTTTCGGTATCATCTGGGTCACACTTATGCAAGAATTGGTGCCATCAGATAAACTAGGACGCGTTTCTAGCATCGACCAGCTAGGAGCATACAGCTTCTTGCCTGTAGGATATGCGCTAACAGGTATCGCAACTGATCGCATTGGACCAAGCAAGGTCTTTCTCATAGCTGGCATTGCCAACGTCGTGCTTGCTGTGATTGCCCTTACAGTACCAGATATTCGTAGGGTTGAGTGATACAAGGTTTATACTACGCATTTCCCTCCCCATGTCGTACAATGCAAAGAAGTTGTCTACGAGCAGAAACATCTATGGAGGGACAATCCATGTCAGATATACAGCAACAACATGCACATACAAACAACCTTATTCATGAGACCAGCCCCTATCTTCTGCAGCATGCACACAATCCAGTCAATTGGTACGCCTGGCACGATGCGGCACTACAAAAAGCTAGGCAAGAGGACAAGCCGATTTTGTTGAGTGTTGGCTATTCCGCGTGCCACTGGTGCCATGTGATGGAGCGCGAGTCGTTCGAGAATGAAGAGACTGCCGCGCTGATGAACGAGAACTTTGTCAATATCAAGGTTGACCGCGAGGAACGGCCCGATATCGACAGTATCTACATGCAAGCAGTGCAGGCTATGACACGTCAAGGTGGTTGGCCCATGACTGTCTTTCTGATGCCCGATGGTCGTCCGTTCTATGGTGGCACCTACTTCCCACCCGAAGACCGTCACTATGGGCGCGAGACCATGCCGGGGTTTCCCAGCATCTTGCTCAGTGTCGCCCATGCTTATAAAGAGAGTCGTAAGGAGATTGAAGAGCAAGCCTCTCAACTCGCCGATTACCTGCAACAACGTAGCGATGCACCCTTACGCAGAGCAGGTGCCAATCTGCCCGCAAATACACCATTCTCGCTCGACCTCTTCAGCAAAGCCAGTGATGCCTTAGCCGAAGAGTATGATGCCGAGCATGGTGGCTTCGGCACTGCTCCCAAGTTCCCTGGTACCATGTCGCTGGAATTACTGTTACGCATACATCAGCATCGGCTCAAAGGCGAAATCACCAAATCAGCGAAAACTCCCGAACTTGAAATCGTTGAAAACTCATTGCGCAACATGGCGAATGGTGGTATCTACGATCAACTAGGTGGCGGTTTCCATCGCTATTCCACTGATAAAGAATGGCTTGTGCCACACTTTGAGAAGATGCTGTACGATAACGCGCTTCTGAGCCGCATCTACCTGCACACCTATCTCGTGACGGGCGTTCCATTCTACCGTCGTATTGCTGAAGAGACACTGGACTATGTTGTGCGCGAAATGACCTCACCTGAAGGTGGCTTTTACTCAACACAAGACGCAGATAGTGAGGGTGAAGAGGGCAAATTCTTTGTGTGGACACCCACAGAAATCGAGCAAGTGCTTACACCGGATGCTGCCGCGCTCTTTCTTCCCTACTACGATGTGACGAAACAGGGCAACTTCGAGGGGAAAAATATCCTACATGTGCAGCCACAAGTACAAACGACTAACGAGGAACTCATAAGCGATGAAGCATTGGAAGAGTCGCTGAAACAGAGCAGGGATGCGCTCTTTAAAGTACGCGAAACACGTGTCAAGCCAGGACGCGATGAAAAGATATTGACCTCATGGAATGGTCTGATGCTACGTAGTTTCGCGGAAGCGGGACGCTACCTCGAACGGCTTGACTATATTGAGGTTGCCACCAAGAACGCCGACTTCCTACTGCGGAAATTGCGCAAAGACGGTCGTCTTCTACGCACTTATAAAGATGGGCGAGCGCACCTGAATGGCTTTTTAGAGGATTATGCCTTCCTTGCCGATGGTCTGCTTGCGCTCTACGAGGCCACTTTTGAACCACGCTGGTTCGCAGAGGCACGTTCCCTGATGGATGCAGCCATCACGCTGTTTGTCGATGAACAAAACGGCGGTTTCTTTGATACGGGAAGCGATGCCGAGGCATTGATTAGTCGTCCGAAAGACATCATGGATAACGCGACTCCTGCTGGTAACAGTGTCGCTATTGATGTCCTCTTACGACTCGCGGCCTTTACTGGTGAGCCATCCTATCGTAAACGTGCCGACGACTATCTACAACCACTAGCGGATATCATGACGCAACATCCACAAGCCTTCGGGCATGTGCTCGGTGCGCTCGATTTCGCGCTCTCGCCCAGCAAAGAGGTCGCGATTATCGGCCCTCTGGCAACCGATGACACACTTGCCCTGCTCGAAACCACCAACACGCATTACCAACCAAATAGCGTCCTGGCCTACTGTGTTCCCGATGATTCACAGGCACAACACACTGTTCCACTTTTAGCAGATCGTCCTCTCAAAAATGGCAAAGCAACGGCCTATGTCTGTCAAAACTTCGTTTGTCAGGCACCCGTGAACACCGCCGAAGAATTTTCGAACCTCTTGTAATAGAGAAGAATTTATGCGCTATATTGCCTTCGGCAATATAGCGCATAAATTCTTCTCTATTACATATATTTTTGTTCGTCACCATAAATCAGGGTTGCGCCACCTGTGGCGAAGTTGCGCACATCGCGCCCTACTGCCTTACCTTCGGGAGTGGACATCAATGCATCGAACTCTTCGCGTGTATCAGCATACATGGCAGCCATCTGATAATAGGGTGGTTGCTCGCCACGTGGACCCTCGGTAAACTTGGTCACAGTCAAGCCCTTGAGTCCCTGAATCTTTTGTACCAGGGGAGTGTGCGTCTCAGTATAATAGCGGTCAAACTCTTCGACATTTTCTGGATGTCCATAGAGAACGGTCAGTTTAAACATGAGAATAGTTCTTCCTTTCTTCTCTTCGTTGAGGCAGTTGTCCAGCCACGATCCTTCTTGATATTACCACATATCACTCCTCTTGTAGTACATACTCTGTTGTAGAGATTAGGTTAAGTATGTTAACTTCGTAATAACATTGCGTTAACATAGTCCATGTATTCTCTGAGTGGGGTAGAATGTTCTTCCCCTCTTTCTCATGAAAAATATTCACTATGAAAAGAGGAAAATCATGATTGCAATTCTCCGTAGGGGAGCGGTTGTATTTGTTACCGCGCTATGCACGGTAGCTCTCGCACTTGTAAGTCTAAGTGCTGGCTCAGTCGCGCAAGCAAATACTGTGACGCCAGCCCCATCAAGCGTTGTTGGCTTACCAGGATATGACATCTCGGTGTTTGCCAGAGGTACAAAAACATTGTACAATCCAGACTCCGTTGAAGTCGATGGTCGGTACGTCTGGGTTGGCTACCAGAATGGGACAAACCCAACTGGAACAGATGGCAAAACAAGTACTATTGTGCAATACTCACGAACTGGATACATTGTTCATACCTATAGTGTTCTTGGTCGTTGTGATGGATTACGTATTGATCCTAAAACCCATCTTGTGTGGGCTATGGAGAATGAAGATGCGAACCCACATATTGTCGTAATCAATCCTATAACTGGTTCCAAGACCAACTATGTCTACCCGAAAACTGCTCATGGAGGCGGTTATGATGACGCAGCCTTTATCAATGGCTCCGCTTTCATCTCCGCATCCAATCCAACCTTGAATAGTGCTGGTCTAAACACTGCTCCAGCCGTCATTAAGGTGACATTGAGCCATGGGAAAGCAACGGTCACACCTGTTCTCTACGGGAACTCCACAGCTACTGATATCGTGACAAATCAGAAGGTCACACTGAACCTGACTGATCCCGACTCTCTGTCACTTGACAATCAGGGGGACGTTGTTCTGGACTCACAGGGTGATGCTGAGTTGATCTTCATCCATAATCCCGGCACTTCCAAGCAGACCGTCACACGCTTGTCTGTTGGAACACAGGTCGATGATACGACATGGATTCCTAAACTGCCAGAGGGTCGTTTGATCATTGTCGATAGCAAACAGAACGCCATCTATACTGTTACCATCGACAAAACAGGCTTCACTCCTAATACCGTGTATACCGAAGCTCCATCTGACTCCGGTGTAGCAGGCTTTGTCGGAAAACTTGACCCAACAACAGGCACAATCACGCCTGTCATCATCGGTCTCACCAGCCCATCAGGACTTGGTTTCATTCCAGGCAAATAATATCCTCGATAACAAAGAATAATTGCTGATGCTGTCTCCCATGGGAGACAGCATCAGCAATTATTCTTTGTTATCGAGGATATTATTTTGTCTACCACTAAAGGTTGGCATACGTGTAATAGAATGTGATATCCTGTAAAGAGAAAAAAAGAAGTTCTGAAGGACACAGAGAACGCCACCCTTTGGGCGACTGCATCTCTATCATCAACGGCGATGATATCCTCCATTAAATTCCGACAGAAGACAGACAAGCAAGACAACCTCAATGTCGCTCACCGTCTTCTGTTTTGTTGTCTTCACTGTCT
>CAXTWV010000325.1:0-5889 GCA_964248005.1 uncultured Ktedonobacteraceae bacterium
TCATTACACCCTGTTGGCGATTGACCATGTTGTAAGGATGTTGAAACGCTGGTTTATGCTCTGTTAACATTGTGCATCGCCAACAGGGTGTAATGAATGAGACCCCTACAGAATTAATCTTCCCCTAATTGTTTTGCGAGATTTGTTGTCGCGCTAATCAAGCCTAGATGCGTTAATGCTTGTGGATAGTTCCCAAGCATCTCGCCGGATAGACCAATCTCTTCGGCATAGAGGCCGAGGTGGTTGGCATAACTGAACATCTTCTCTAGTTTCAGACGTGCTTCCTCAAGACGATTGGCACGGGTCAGGCATTCGACGAGCCAGAAGCTACAGGCACTGAAACTGCCCTCTCCATTCGGTTTGTAGCGATAGACAAGGCTATCATAGGTCAGTTCGTTGAGCGTCTGGTCAAGTGTAGAGAGCATACGGGGGTCGTTGGGACCAACAAACTTGACGAGCGGCATTAGCAAATTCGCGGCATCCAGTTCATTACTGCTGTAGGACTGCACAAAGGCGTTACGCTTAGAACTCCACCCTTTCGCGATTACCTCTTCATACACCTTGTTACGCGTCTCTTCCCACAATGGCGTATCTGCTGGCAAGCCACGTTGTCGAGCGACACGTAACCCTCGATCCAGGGCAACCCACACCATCATCCGCGAATGTACATATTCCTGACGCTTTTGGCGTATCTCCCAGACACCTTCATCTGGTTGTTGCCAGTTCTTACACAACCAGTTCAATAGTCTGCGCATAGAGGCCCACAGATCGTAGGAAATAGGTTCATCATATTTATTGGCGAGGTATACGGCGTCCAGCAGTTCGCCATAGATGTCGAGTTGTAGCTGGTTCCGCGCGTTATTGCCGAGGAGAACAGGACCAGAGTCACGGTAGCCTGACAGATGTTTGAGTATCTGTTCCTCTGGTGCGGGTCGCCCATCAATGGTATACATCACCTGTAGGCCGATGCGTTCGTCCAGGTTGCGCGTCCGGTCCTCTAACCAGCTAATGAAGCGGCGTGCCTCTGTATCAAAGCCAAGATGTAAAAGGGCATAGCAGGTAAAACTCGCATCACGAATCCACGTATAGCGGTAATCCCAATTGAGTTTTCCGCCTACCTGCTCAGGCAACCCCATGGTGGGTGCGGCGACAATCGCGCCTGTTGGAGCGAAGGTAAGTAGTTTGAGCGCAAGAGCTGAGCGTTGTACCATCTCGCGCCAGCGTCCATGATAGGTGCATTGCCCGACCCATTGTCGCCAGAATGTCGCGGTCTTTTGGAAGAGTGCATCAGTCTCACCATTGTTGAGTGCAGCATTGCACACCTCATCATCCTTCATACGGTAGAGCAGAAATGTTGTGCCTTGTCCCGTTTCCAATGTCCACTCACTGATGGCGATGTTATCGCGCACCTTAATAGGTGTTTGACTGACTAGGCCCAGCGAGAGGTCTTTCGAGTGGAACGCAATGCCGTCCTCTTGCTGGTCCGTTGTGTGTTCCGCACGCGCATAATCAAAGGCGGGCTGACACTGCATTGTGAAGTGCCATGTGCCCTGTATAGCACGGACTTGCCGCACTAAGCGGTGTTGCCATGCCTCATCATGGTCATTTTCGATAGGCATGAAATCAGTCACTTCCGCAATACCATCAGCTTTGAGGAAGCGTGTAATCAGGATGTTGGTATCGGGTAGATAGAGCTGTTTGGTTTGCACTCCATCATTGACGGGATGAATTTGGAAGCGTCCGCCTTTGTCGTCATCTAAAAGAGCACCAAAAATGCTTGGTGAGTCAAAGTGTGGGTAGCATAACCAGTCAATGGAGCCATTGCTGCCAATTAAGGCCGCGCTGTGCAGGTCGCCAATCACTCCATACTGCGCGATGGGAAGGTAGGGCATCGTATTTTTTTCTCTCTCACTTTTTTGTGTTTGTATTAGGAACTATACAAAAAATAGTCGGGAGAGGACAAGAGGAATAGATATTAGAGATGGAGTGTGACAGAGGAGATGTAGGCATGACAGGGGCAGAGCCGCTGTCACTACTATATATGGATGTGCGTAGCAAGCTACACAGTAGCGGTCAGTATAGTAGTGACAGCGGCTCTGCCCCTGTCATGTTTGATTGTGGCTACGAGTGCTAGTACATGATGATGCGGATATAGTTCTGTGTTTCGTAGGGTAGACAATAGGTCCAGTTGCCACCACAGCCGCGCAGAGCATAATAGACCGCGCCAGGACCTGCATTGTATGCAGCGAGTGCCATTGCATAGCTACCATACTGATGGTAGTACGATGACATCAGGCGTGCCGCGCCCCACAATGATTGCACGGGATTGTAGGGATTGATGCCGAGGGATGCCGCCGTTCCTGGCATAAATTGCGCAATGCCGATTGCGCCTGCACCAGAATAGGCGTTGGTACGGAAGCCACTCTCCTCGTAAATTTGACGAACAAATAAATTTGCAGGAATGCCTGTATTGTACGCGGCCTGCTGTGCTACACCAACATAGTAGTTTTGTGATGCAACAGGAATACCGCCTGTATAACCGCCACCGCCACCACCAGTCGGGGTAGAACGACCAGAAGGAATGCACAGCACTTCAGAGACGTAAATATAATTCGGGTTGCTGATGCCATTGTAGCGTGCGATGCTTCCATAAGTGGTACCATAGCGTGCCGCAATGGAGCTAAGATTATCGCCCCAACTGACGCGATACGTGCGGTCGGTGGAACGACACGAACCGTGCGCGAAGGTGCTGAGACCCAGAAGCGAACCTCCAACCGCACCCGTAGCGACGAGTGCCAGGACCATGAGGATAATTGCCTGTCTACTCATCTGTCCAAAAAATCGTGATGCTGGATGTCCTGACAGCAATGTACGGTATCGAGAAACCATCATAAGCGGAATGTCCTTTCTGTATATAGGGACCAATTGATCGCGTCCACATGCCCCTACAATGTGTGAGTATATAGAAATGTACCAACGTGTATCAGGATATTGGGTGATTGTAGGACTATTAGCTTGTACAGAGAACACAATCATTGGTAGGGGCGGCAATTCATTGCGCCCAAAGATGGGGGTGGTAGGGCAAACATCTCTTATACGTATCTCGTGGCAACGTGAACCCCCTCCCCGCCCATCTTTGGGCGCAATGAATTGCCGCCCTACCGTGTATCATGAACCTGCTAATTTCGAGATATACAGATGTCGATGTGTGTAGTAAAATGAATGAGATACGTATTGGGGAAGTATAGACAGATTCTTGTGATGAGGTAGTCCCATTGGTACAAAGTGACGCCCGAACAGTAGAACACCGCACTGAGCCAGAGCAGCACCTGTTGCGCATTGACGATCTTGCGCAACGCTCAGGCGTGCCAAGTCGCACCATTCGCTTTTATAATACACAGGGTCTCTTGCCTGCTCCACTCATGCGCGGGCGTGTTGCCTATTATGAGCAGGAGCATGTCGCGGTGCTACGTATTATTCGCGACCTGAAAGAGCAACAGCATCTTCCCTTGGAAGTGATCAAAGACTTGTTGGACATTCGGGCGAGTTATGGTGATATGCAGATGAATCTCGCGTTCAAACGTCGCTTTGCACGTGGTCTCTCTGGTAGTGAGCAACAACTTCGACTGTCCAAAGAAGGGCTAGCGACACGGCAGAGCATGACGATTGAGCAAATCGACGACTTGACACAACAAGAACTGCTTTTCCCACAAGAGATTGACGGGCAGATCGTCTATACAGAAGATGATGTGCAACTTGTCGAACTGTATCAGCACTTCGAGGAACTTGGTTTGCCACTTGCCCTACCTGCACTCATCCGTTTTCAACTGAAACAGCTTGCACGCAGTGAGATCGCGGCCTACGAACAACACGTTATCCCACGCTGGCGTGAACAGGGTCTCTCATTAGAGGAACAAACAGAACAGTTCGAGCATATGTTGCTGCTGGCAGATACATTATTGTCTGTGATGCATAAGAAATTACTGTACCAAATATAAATATGACAACACTACAACAAATCATCATTGAACGTATTCAACGTGACGGCCCCCTCTCGTTCGCGGACTATATGCGCATGGCATTGTATGAACCGGACTATGGCTACTATATGATGGGACCTGCACGAATGGGCTGGGAGGGCGACTACTATACCAGCACAGACGTTTCTTCTCTTTTCGCGCATTGCATGGGACGACAGTTGGTACAGATGTGGGAGTTACTTGCACGCCCAGACCCGTTCATTGTGCTAGAGCAGGGGTCAGGTCGTGGCAATCTCGCTCAGCAACTTCAAGTATGGGCAAAGCAAATACACCCGGCTATGTATAGTACACTTGACTATCGTACAGAAGATATACGTGCTGGTCAGAATGCGCTACAACCCGAAAACGAAGACACGCGCGTCTCTGTGTTGCTCTCCAATGAACTGGTTGATGCGTTTCCTGTACACGTTGTCGAAAAGCGTGATGGACACCTGTACGAAGTATACGTTGATATGCATCACGGACGTCTGCATGAGGTGCTTGACGAGCCAAGTAGTGTAGAGGTGACAGGCTATCTTGATACCTACAATATCCCCTGGTCAACGTATGAGAATGGCTGGCGAGCTGAAATCAACCTGGATGCGTTACTTTGGATGCAACGCTCAGCGCATATGCTTAAGAGCGACACCAGACGCTCAGCGCATGGCTTTCTGCTTACCATCGACTATGGTGATAAGGCACGTATACTTTATACTCGAAATCGACAACGTGGGACGCTTGCCTGTTACTTTCAGCATCAGTTGACGGAGCGACCCCTTGTGCGTCCAGGTGAACAGGATATTACGGCGCACGTCAACTTTAGCGCGTTAATTGACGAGGGACGCCGCCAGGGATTGCACTTGCATACATTTACAACACAGAAAGCGTGGTTAGAGGCAACCGGCTTAACCGAAGAGGTTGAGCAACGACGCACGACTAATTTCTCGGCAATGGATACAGAGCGAGCCACCGACAAAGGCCAAAAGGCTCTGCTTCAATGGTATACATTCCGTCAACGTGTAGCCGCTCTGACCGACCCGATGGGTATGGGTAACTTCAAAGTTTTGATTATGAAAAGGTAAATGCAAAAGAGAAAGGGATATATAGTATGACACAACGAGGAAGAATTACTCCTGGCCCCGGTCAGGAATCCGTGTGGGACTATCCACGTCCCCCGCGTGTAGAGGACAGTAACAAGCACATCCAGGTTATTCTCAACGGCGTTGTCATCGCGGATACGCATCATGCAAAGCGCATCCTCGAAACGAGCCATCCACCCGTGTACTATCTGCCACCGGAAGACGTGAAGATGGAGTATTTCACACCTACCTCACGCACGACCTACTGTGAGTTCAAGGGAGCAGCCTCCTATTATACTATTCAGGTAGGGAATAAGACGCTTCCAAACGGCGCGTGGTATTATCGCAAACCAACAAAAGGTTACGAGGATATCACCAACTATATCGCGCTCTACCCCTCACAGATGGATGCGTGCTATGTCGATGGTGAGCAGGTGCAAGCTCAAGAGGGTGATTTTTATGGCGGCTGGATAACGAGTGAGATCGTTGGACCGTTTAAGGGTGGTCCTGGCACGTATGGTTGGTAGCAAAAACATCTCATGATGGCAATGATTGCAGAAACATACAATTGTAGGGGTCTAATTCTATTACACCCTGTTAGCAATCGACCGTGTTGGAGGATGCTGAACCGTTTCATCAATCCTATGGACAGAATCGATTGCTAACAGGGTGTAATAGAATTAGACCCCTACAATCTGACGCGCCAAATCTTCAAAGTCGTTCGCTACAATGTCGAAACCTGTATCCGATGTGAGATTTGGCGTTTTATCAGGACCATATTCCAGGGGACG
>CAXTWV010000326.1:0-5866 GCA_964248005.1 uncultured Ktedonobacteraceae bacterium
CCCCCCAACATGATCAATCGCCAAAAGGGTGTAATAGAATTAGACCCCTACAGTACGTTTTCCAAAGCCCTTGAAACGTAGAAATATGGTATACTAGCATGGCTAGAAACGACCCCTAGTTTCATGGAGGTCATACAATGCGTGCAGACCGACTTCTGTCAATACTGATGCTGTTACAAACGCGTGGCCGGATTACGGCGCACGAACTGGCGGAGCAGCTAGAAGTTTCTGAACGAACAATTTACCGCGACTTTGAAGCGTTAAGTATGGCTGGCATCCCCCTGTACACTCAACAAGGACCCGGCGGCGGGTGCTCACTTGTGGATGGCTACCAAACACGCTTGACAGGCTTGACCGAGACAGAGATACGCGCCCTCTTCCTCTCGACGATTACTGCACCATCCGCCGACCTCGGCATGGGCAGAGCACTTGAGGACGCGTTGCTGAAAGTCTCCGCTGCCTTGCCGGAGTCCTCGCGTTACAACGTGGAACACACGCGCCAACGTTTCTACGTTGACACGACGGAATGGCAGCACAATGAGCACATCACCGCTTGCCTACAAACAATCCAGGCAGCGATATGGCATGACCAAAAACTCTTTATTGATTATCGCAATGACGATGGCACACAGCAACAGTATCTTGTAGAACCGTATGGACTTGTGGCGAAGACGCGTGCATGGTATCTCGTTGGCATAGTTGCTAACACGACACATGTCTTTCGCGTCTCACGTATATGGAATGCGAAAGCAACGGACCTGCTCTTTACAAGGCTTCCGAACTTTCATCTTGCCAACTGTTGGCGCGAGCATCAGACACAACAAAAAAAACCATTTTTAATATCGCAAGCCGCACAGCAACAAAAAAAAGATATCAACCTACATACAAAAAAGCAAAATGGTCCTCCAAAAAAAACGCGTCTCACCACAATATAAAAAAAACGACCCCTCCTCTATTTTCCTTTCTCATTGCTTAACCACCATTTGGCCTCGCGTACCTCTTCGTGTGTAATCGTGTGACCGCCGTTATGCCAATATGCCTTGACGGTCGCACCTGCTTGCTGCAACAATTGCACGAGTTGCTCTGTGTTTTGCATTGGCACAATTGGGTCACGACGACCCGCGCCTATAAATACCTGTTTGCCTGTCAGCTTCGGCAATTCATCTGGCACAAATGGCACCATTGGATGCAGTAATATTGCCGAGGCAAGTGTCGATGGGCGCAGCAAGAGCATACTAGCCGCGATATTCGCGCCATTGGAGAATCCGACCGCGATCACACGCTTAGCGTCGAAGCCATAGGTTGTGCTTGCGACCTCCACAAAATCCGCCAGTTCGTGCGTGCGCTGTATCAAGTCTGGTACATCAAAGACGCCCTCAGCAAGACGACGGAAGAAGCGTGACATTCCGTTTTCTAGCACTTTGCCTTGTGGACTGAGTAGTCCCACATTTGGGTCCAGTATACGTCCTAAATCGAGCAAATCGTTTTCATCGCCGCCTGTTCCATGCAACAACAACAGCGTTGGTCCATGCTGTCCCGCCTGCATAGGAGGAATATAGTGATGTGTAAAGCCAAGCATGTTTTTCTTGTTCTCGTTCATCTTTGGTATCCTTTACGCATGTCATGAATTAACCCCCTACATGATACAATGGTGTTGTACCTATCATATTTCATCTTTATATAAAGGGGAAACACACATGCAGAGACACACAACGCGTTCTCTCTTCGCTCTTCCTCTCTTGCTAGCACTCATCTTTGTTCTGGCTGCCTGTGGTGGAGATGCGGCATCGTCCACGCCAACAGCAGCACAACTGATTAAAAATGCACAAACGGCTCTGCAAAAGGTCACGGCCTATCATTTTAATCTTGCTGCTGAAGGTGCAGGTGCTGGGAGCTTCCTGGTCATCAAAAGTGCCGATGGTGATACCGTTGTTCCCGACAAGCTTCAGGCCAACGCCGATGCGGTTGTCTTGGGGAACATCGTGAAGGTAAAAATTATTTCTCTCGCGGACAAGCAGTATGTCACCGACCCCATCAGCGGTAAATGGCAACCTACCAGCGGACTGCTGGACCCACGCACACTCTCGGACTCCAAAACGGGCATTGTCGCCATTCTCGGACTCATTCAAAATCCCAGTACACCAACTGATAGTAGCGTCGATGGCAAACCTTGCTGGAACATCACTGGCAAACTCGACGCCAAAGACATTCAAGGCATCACTGGTGGTGGTACACCTGCCGATGCCAAAGATGACGTTTCAGCCTGTATCGGTAAATCCGACAACCTGCCCTATCAGATTCGTATCACGGGTATGGCTATCCAGGGCGACACCAATTCAACGGTACGCACCTTCAAACTCTCGAAATTCAACGAGAGCATCAGCATTGTCGCACCAATTTAACGTTAGAGGACATCTGTAGGGGTCTAATTCATTACACCCTCTCGGCAATCAACCATATTGGAGGACATGTTGAACGTTCCATCAATCCTGTGGGCGGTATCAATTGGGGACAAGGGTGTAATAGAATTAGACCCCTACAGAATCGGATAACATATATGAAACGTGATATGACAAAACACACAGCCAATCTAGCCCTCCTCGCCGCGTCTATCGCGGTCTTTCTCACCGCCCTTGACCAGACCGTCGTCGTCACGGCCTTGCCACAAATCATCACGGACCTGAGCATACCAATCAACCAGATTGACCGTGCCGCGTGGATTATTAGTGGTTACTTGCTGGGCTATGTCGTTGTCATGCCACTTATGGGTCATGTCTCCGATATGTATGGACGACGCCGTGTCCTTATGATTTGTCTTGCTATCTTCGCGACAGGGTCGCTTTTCTGTGGACTCGCACCTCTCATCGGTAATAGCGATTTCGGCACACAAGTTGTCGCACCTCTACAACAACTTGGTGTGAATGTTGATGCTCCTGGCCTTATCTGGCTTGTCGCGGCCCGCTTTTTACAGGCAGTTGGCGGAGGTGCCGTTGTCCCTGTCGCAATGGCAATCGCGGGCGATTTTTATGGTTGGGAACGGCGCGGCCTTGCCATCGGTCTGATTGGCATGGTGACGGAGGCTGGTGGAGTGTTGGGACCGCTCTATGGCGCTGTCATTGTACAACTCGCAGGTTGGCCTATGATCTTTTACCTCAATCTGCCGATTGCCGCTATCCTGCTCTTCCTGATCTGGCGTTGTATTCCTGGGCGGAAGGCAGCAAGTAGTAGGCAACACACGCGGAGACGCATTGACCTGCTCGGTACGCTCTTACTCGGTGCCTCACTGACTTGTCTCAGTCTTGGCTTAGCACAGGAGGCAGCACAGATTACGCCTCCAACTCTTGGCACAAGCAATGGTCCTGTACAGAACAATCTATGGTTGATTGCTGCCGCACTGGTCCTCCTCGCGTGCTTTATCGGCTTTGAGCTTTTGCGTGAGCGACGTGGAGGATGGCCTGTAATCGAACTTTCGCTGTTTACGCGGAGCACCTTCTCTGCTGCCGCACTCGTTAGTCTGCTTGTGGGTGCCGCATTGATTATCGCGATGGCTGATATTCCTATTTTCGTCGCCACTGTCTTGAGTCGGCCCGCGCTCGATAGCGGACTTGCCCTATTACGTCTTACCGCGATGATTCCAGTTGGTGCCTTGCTTGGTGGCTGGCTCTGCTCTCGTATCACCTGTCGCTGGACAGCATTGCTTGGCTTGTTGCCAACCGCGCTCGGCTTCTGGCTCATGCATCTCTGGCCCCTCGATGTCGGCTGGATACAGATTACCATAAGTACACTTGTCACGGGTTTAGGTTTTGGTCTGGTCATCGCGCCTATTGGCACAACGGCTATTAACGCGGCAAACGAGCAACAGATGGGGATGGCGTCGTCTCTCGTGACGGTGTTACGCATGGTCGGTATGATTCTTGGCCTTGCTGCTCTCACCTCCTGGGGTCTAGGACGTTTTCGCGCCCTTGCCGCCCTCTTCACTGCTCCGGCAGGCACAAAATTTGGTAGCGCGACCTACAACACGCTGTACGGGAACTACCTTGTCTCCGCCGCGCATACTGTCTACACGGATATTTTCTTAGCGGCTGGCATCGTGTGTCTGATAGCACTGCTCCCTGCCCTCTTTTTGCAGGGAAGAAAACTCTCATCGCCTCCCATTCGTAGTACTGTAGGGACCGATTTATCGCGTCCTCGTCAGCAATTAGACCATATGCAGGACGTAGAAACGTCCGTAATGAATTTTGACAATCCGATGCCGAAATGAGTTTATTGGGACCATAAGTATGCAAATGAACAAAATGATGAGGACACCTCGCTTGTAGGGACCGATTTATCACGTCCTCGTCAGCAATCGAAATGTTAGAGGTTGTTGAAACGTTCAACGTATCCTTCAACATTTGTGATGGGGCAAAGGACGTGATAAATCGGTCCCTAGAGAGTCATAATCCTGTCAGTAGATAATGAAATGGAGACGTTGTATGGGTCGAGGCGATATGAGACCAGAGGACGAAGCACCGCGACGTAGAAGGCGTGATGAGGTCTACTACGAAGACGAAGAGTCATACGAAGAAGAATATGAAGATGCCCAATACGAGGAGCCACCAGTACGGCGGCAGGTGCGTCCACGTCCTCGCGCTACACAACGTATTCAGCAGTCTCCACGACGCCAACGCCCAACTTCACCAAATACACAGCGTCGCGCGAGCAATCCAACGCGTTCACTGCGCCCACGCCCACGTCGCAGACGTAGCGTATGGCCTGTCCTCCTCGGTGGCTGTGCGATTGGTATATTTTTCACCGTTATTGCTGCAGCCGTTGTCGTCTTCTTCACGGTACGTACCGCGCAAACGGGTGGTGTTCCCATCATCGGCGGTGGAGGTCTTGGTGGAACTACACAGACATTCAGTAGCAGTGCAACGCAGGCCATTACGTTGAGTAGCCTGACACAAATGCAGATATGCGACAAGATCGGCAACGTCTCCATCGCTGTTGACCCCACCGCGTCTACAGGGAGCATTCAGACAACCAAGATTGTGCATATGAGCAGTAAGGCCAGTGCCGATACGGAATTTGGGCGTATCAATGTTTCCGTCCAGCAGCCTCCCACAGGAGCACAAAATCCCACATGTGACTCGTCTGCTTCAGCAAGCACACCGACTACTTCCGCGACACCGACAACGAACGCGACGGGAGGTGCATTGCTCATCAATACCACCATTCCTGATAGCGATGGACTTCTGCATGGAACAGGCGATGCCGTTGACATGAAAATCACGCTTACACCACAACTCTTTGCTAGCGCGAGTACACCACTGCAACTCAACATTCAAGCTGCGCTAGGCAATGTGACCGTTGATGGTGTCAGTGGTATCTTCAACATCGTTGGTAGCAGTGGCAATGTCAGCGTGACACGTGCAACATTGATTAGTGGGTCAAGCATCGGTACCGGGCAAGGCAATGTCACATTCAACGGTATCCTGGCGGCACCGAATGATCCCACAATGCAAGTCAGCTTTGTCATTCGCAGCGAACAAGGCAAACTCGACGTGACACTTCCCGCCAGTACAAACCTTGTGCTGAGCGCGAACACGAACGTCGGCACCATTCATAGTGACTTCCCAATCACCGCTACAAGCAGTGGTGGTTCCGCGAATTATCGTGGTCCACTCAACTCCACTGCCAGCTCCCAATCATCCGCCGTCCTCACCGTCGATGTCAGCACAGGCGACATCACCATACACAAAGGACCATCGTAATCGTAGGGACCGATTCATCGCGTCCTTGTCGGCAATTGACCACCAACGAGGACGCGATGATGCGAATTAACAAAATAGTACGGATATCTGTAGGGACCGATGTATCACGTCCT
>CAXTWV010000327.1:0-732 GCA_964248005.1 uncultured Ktedonobacteraceae bacterium
TTTTAACCCAATATAAAAATATACCAAAAAAAAACGGGGGCCAACATTAAAACTTTTCCATGTGCCACCCTCTTTTGCTTGCATACTATTTCAATCCTTGACAAATCAAATAACAATATGTTATATTACAAGTAGCCGATAGTGATAAGACAACCGAATGGAATAGACAAACGTAGTACTTACATGAGAGTGTTCTTACAGGCTTGACAAGGAGAAAACCACAATGTGGTATCGATATAATAGACGTGGCGGGCGAGGAATGCGCTACCTCTGGTTCTTGTTTATTCCTCTGTTCTTTATTGGTGGACACGCTGGATTTTTGGGCTTATTGCTTTGGATCGCTGTTATTGTCATGTTTGGTTTGATTGGTCGCGCCATATTCTCCGCGATATCAACTGGTTCAAATCAACAAAATCAGTGGTACCAACCACGCTCTCAGCAGCCGTATCAACCGTACCAACCAAATCAGTATCAGCAACCGTATCAATCATACCAGCAGGGCTATCAGCAACCATACTACCAGCCCAGCACTTCTGAGGAGAGTCAGGCGAGTCAGCAGTATCAGGCTCCTCAGCAACAACAGTATGACCAATACGAGCAGCCTCGTGCTGAATATCCTCAAGAATTGCCCCCAATGGAGCAATAATAGTGTGAACACACCTGTAGGGGGGGTGTTTATTTTAAAAAACCAAAGGCGGGCCGGCGCCGGCGGGGGGGGTAGTTATTTTTCAG
>CAXTWV010000327.1:742-1933 GCA_964248005.1 uncultured Ktedonobacteraceae bacterium
GGTCTCATTCATTACACCCTCGTTCGGCCTACGATGCGCGACGAGGGTGTAATGAATGAGACCCCTACAGGTGTGCTAAGGGATTACGTTTACGTCTTTGTTGAGCGCAAGTACGAAGCGTGCGAGCATATCCGCAATCTGATCAATATCACGGAGCGAAACGATTTCGGAGCCAGTATGCAGGTAGCGACAGGGAATACTGACGAGTCCTGTTGCTACTCCGCCGCGTGCAACCTGAAGCATGTCTGTGTCGGTATAAGTGCTTGCGGCTTGGGCATCAAGTTGCCATACAATACCTGCATCGTTTGCGGTTTTAATCAGCAGTTGGTAGACGCGCGGATTGACATGTCCTCCTATCGTGATAACAGGGCCACCACTGAGCTTCACATCGCCGATTTCGCTTTTGGACGTGCCTGGATGATCGGAGGTATAGGTCACATCTACCGCGATGGCGATGAATGGCTCGATGCTATATGCACTTGTTTGTGCTCCGCGCGATCCCACCTCTTCTTGAACCGCCGAGACAAAATACACACTTGCCTCAAGCTTTTCACGTTGCTCATGTAGGCGGCGCATAGTTTCTAGGAGCGTAAACACACCAGCTTTGTCATCTAAAGCGCGTGATACGAGTAGATTTCCGCGTAACGTCTCAAGCTGGGCTGCGCGTGTAGCAATGCTGCCCAACGGCACGAGTTGCTGTGCCTCTTCCTTGTTTGCTGCACCAATATCAATCCACATATCAGTAATTTTTGGCGCACTGTTGCGCTCCTCAGAGCTTAACTGATGTACAGGCTTCCGTCCAATGACGCCTAAGACGGGACCGTTCGGGGTGGAAATCTCGACACGATTCCCTGGCAGAGTAGAAGGGTCAAAGCCACCGATGGGCGCGAAATAAATAAATCCATCGCTATCAATATGGCGTACAAGAAACCCGATTTCGTCACAGTGTGCCGTCAGCATCACGCGAAGTTGAGCGTTTTTGTTCAGTGTTGCAATCACATTGCCATGTACATCCGTCCGTACTTCGTCGGCATACTGCTTCACTTCGTCGCGGATGACCTGTTGTACAGGTTGCTCAAATCCAGATGGGCTAGAACTGGCAATCATACGACGTAGAACCGAGACGCGCGACTCGTCCATGCTACTTCTCCTTAAAAATTGTTGTAGGGGTCTAATTAAATAAAACCCCCG
>CAXTWV010000327.1:1943-5849 GCA_964248005.1 uncultured Ktedonobacteraceae bacterium
AAATTCCCCCCCCCCCGGGTGCCCCTCCCCCCCCCCACGGGGGTTTAAATAAATAACACCCCTACAATAGTCTATTACCGCACAAATTGCTTGAGTACATCATCGACGCCAGGATGGAGGCGATTGAGACGCAAGTCCTCGGCTCCTGTTGAGTCTGTTTGTACGAGCAGGATACCTTGCTGAATACAGGTATTCAAGAGTTCGCGTGCCGACTCGCGTGTCAGCCTTCCTCGGAACCGATTCTTTGGATTCAGGGGATCGCCGATAAAGTTTGACACGCCAATGATTGTGCGCCATGACCAGTTACGATCAATGTAGTCCAGGAACTGCAAGAATTGCGGGTCCAGGACATCCATTTGTTGCGTCGTCCCAAAAGGTGGCTGTTGAAACTGCGTACCTGATGAGCTACCGTTGCCTGAAAAAGTAATCGCAGGCATTGGTGTCGTATTCCCGGTTGGAGTACTTGGTGCAAACGTGACACTATTAATGCTGGGGAGCGTACCGGTGTTGCCAGATACACCCATTGTAGGACCATTGGGTACTAATGGCACAAATTGGTTTGCGCTGCTTATTAAATCTCGGCTGACGGTTCCTGGAATCCCAACAACAATAACAGTCTTATTAAGACGTAATTTTAGACGAGCACTAATACGTGTAAAATCTTTATCGCCTGTCATTAACACAAATGTAGAAATGGTAGGACGATCAAAAACGGTTTCGATAATGTCCATCAACATATTTAAATCCACTGTACTCTGGACAACGGTGCTTTGTACAACCGTGCCATTCGTACTTGTGTTACCGTTGATGGCGGGCATATGACCAGTATTCCCTGTCGAAGGATATCCTAGAGGACCAGTATTATTCTGACCAAGAGGTCCTGTCGGCGACTGACCATAGGAATTCTGGTAAGATAATGATTGTCTATACGATTCACGCTGCTGATAGTCAGATGAACCAAAATTGTCTTCCTCTGGAAGCGGCTCGTCGAGTGGTAGCAAGGCATCATCAAGACCATTTTGTAATGGTAGTGGTGACTCCTGCTCAGTGGGCCAGCCATTGTTCAAGTTTTGAGCGTTAAGTGCTGGAAGAGGCCCAGAATTCCCTGTCACACTACTGGGCCATTGCCGGGGATAAGGACCACCAGCACCTTGTTCAGCAATGTAAGTAGGATTCCCAAGCGCACCACTGGGCGTATTTCCAGAAGCATAGTGAAATGTTCCCATACGAATACGATCTCGCTGCTTTGCAGGACAATCCACACGGTCAATCATTGCAGCTGTGAGACTGCCTTTGAATGGCTCCGGTTGGCGGGACCAGTCCGCATATGCACGTGCGACCATAACGGTGCCATAGCGACGAGCAACGGCGATAAGTTCCTGTGGGTCAGGCTCCCGTCGTTGAATATTTAGCATACTGTATCGTATGTTCTCAAAATCAATGAATAAAGCAATATCTTCGGGCACAACCTTCTCCTCTCATGGGGAGAAACCGTGCAGACCAAGTTTTATGATTGTTCAGGTGCTGAACCACTTCGCCCAAGACTGATGCTACTGCATTATAGAAATGTCATAAGCAACACTGTGTCGATAGAGATAAAAAGCGGTTCCTTGTAGCTATGAGCATATCATACTTTATGAATAAAGTCGAGGGTCTGCACTTTACTTTGTGTAGCTACTATAGTATAGGGTTATAGTTGAGAAAAACACGCTAAGAGAGTAAAAACAGCTGACCGCGAAGGGTTATGATTTGCTCGCTGTTATCGAGAGTATGCGTATCTATGGGAAACGTTGGCTGTGCAACGCATAAACCTGTAACCTCACACATATTCCTTCTCTCGACTCACCGCTTCTCTCTCTTATGAGAGAAGAACCGGAGGGTGATCCCCGGTTCTTCTCTGCATTGCTTATAAGCAACAACATAGTATATTAGCGTGCGGCACCGATCAGCTCGCGTTCGTGAGTTGCGAGGAAACGGCGAAGTACACCATCATCTTTTACTGCACTAATCTTTTCTACATTGTTTTCAATGCTATTTACGAGATCATATAAACTAGCGATGTCATAGTGCCCTTGGACCTGAAGTTGGCCTTCGCTGTCGAACCCTTCAATGAAGAGACCATCCTCTTCTTCGCGGATCGCAAAGCTCTTTACGCCAAGCTGATCTAGCACCTGACCGACTGCATGCAAAATATTTGCATAGGTAAACGTGGCCGGCATGAATTCCCTCCCAAATTGCTGGAGTTTTTCCTGTTACTAGTAGACTGCACTGTCAAACTGCAACACATCGATTCGAGGTTAGGTAGTTTGTCAGCCTCATGCTACACTTCGACAATTTTATCATATGGTTCCGTAAACGTCAAGGTCAACGCTTGTTGCCATTCATTGCACCATTCGCCCCTGCAAGCATCCATGGGTCTTGTATCGTTGGCGTTGGACCAGTATCTTTTCCTGTCGAACTCAATATCTCAATGGCTTTCAGACGCCAGAAACGCGCACTTGCTGGACGTTTGAGCGAGAGAAATTCCGCCAATGCTTCATCTGTCATATCGGGATTGGCGCGTAAGGCCTCAATCGTCATTTGTAGCTTGTCAGGATTGCCTTCGGTTCCCACTGTTTGCAATGCAGGATTAGAACTATTTGTGCCGTCTATACTATCTTTCTCAATTGTGACAAACTGACCTGTAATCGCTTTTGACTTCGACGAGTCCTTCTTGTTGTCTATTACAGTACTTGTTGTCTCAGATACTGCTTGCTCGTTCGAGCTTTGATTGACAACGGAGGTGAGCAGATTAGCGGGATTGATACGTGAGCCGCTTGCAAGAGCGCGACGCAGTGTTGCCATTGGTAAACTAGTCTGCTTTGCTAACTCACTGAGTGCTGTAAGCTGCTGCGACATTGCCTGTTTGTCTTCCGATGCAGTCTCTGTGATTGTCTCAGCCATCATGGTATAGACAATACCGAGAAGTGGAAACGCGCTAGCCATAAATGGAAAGACGTTGATGAGCCACGGGGCGGCACTTTCTGCTGAACTGAGCATGAGGGGACTGTGAAATTGTTTGGCATATGCCCAGTTTACTGCCCACGAAAATACAGTACACATGAGAATGAGCAACCAGTGTTGCCATACAGCCTTTGCCGTGCGATAGCGCCGATAGCGCTGGAATGCTGTCCATGACAAGAGATACACCGTTACATCAATACTAATTGCTATAGCATAACTGACAGCCCACCACCAGATACCCTCTGGTCCTTGTGATGGCTCAAATGATGCAAAGAAATACGCTACATGTGGAATTGAAGCCGCTAAGAACACGGCAAAGGCTATCCAGAAAAAATATTTCATTTAGACAAAAATCCTCCAAAGCTGGCTCACACATATATTCATACATTGAAAATGGTAGCTTCTGCATTGATGGGCGTCAATACTTTATAGTACCTTTGGCTTTTTTTCATGGTTCAACGAATCTTGATGCACAAATACGTCGCTGGTAGGGACCGATTCATCGCGTCCGGGTTCGGGTGTCGAGAGGCCAAGAGGACGCGATGAGTCGGTCCCTACCTCATTGAATTTTCTCAATTTTATAAAATTGATCTGCAAAAGTGTTGACAGGACGTGCGAAATATGGCATATTATGCAGGCACCGCAAAATGGTGCTGAGAAATGTACACTAACAACTGAAGATAGATAACTACTTCAATTTTGTCGAATGTAACTGTTTAGACGGCAAGAGTTGAAGCAGAGGATAGCGAAAAACAAGGTGTTGTTTTTGTTTCGCGAGAAACGAAGATAACATTATACACATCATCGAATGATCTGTCTCTTTTAAGAGAAGAGACGATTGTGTTAGTGAGAACAAGCTACACAGAGTACGAGGTGGATGCCTAGGTGCATTGGGCCGAAGAA
>CAXTWV010000328.1:0-5841 GCA_964248005.1 uncultured Ktedonobacteraceae bacterium
CGGATTGACCTGCCCACCGACGAAGCCGACCTCAATTGTGTCGATTTCGCGGGGGTCGCCAACGAGAAACCATTGTGTGGAACTGGTCAACTGAGGTGAAATGACGGGGGTAACATAGCCCAGCATTGGATTAATATCGTTGTTATTGCTTCCTGGCACCCCTGCCGATTTCGTAACGACCATGCTCTGCCACTCTAGTTCAGGTGGGACGACCAGGAAACGAGGACGTAAGCCGATACGCTTGCCTGCGTAATTGGTTTGCTCACGCATAGCAGTGACTCCCGATTGCATCGCTGCTGTCGAAAGATTCGAGGCACCTAGATTGCTGTGAGGCGCACCGGTAGTAAAGAGTGCCGAGCCATCGTAGATGTTGGAGTTGCTACTGAGGAATGCATAGACAAACTCGGCGAGCGTATAAGCGGCGGCGACTGCCAGCTTGGTCGGAATCTGCTTGACCGCCATCAGGTCATCGTTGATGATTACCTCACGCGAAATGGTGACAAGATTTCCCCTTTTTTGTGGAACATACGTCGCCGCGCTATCTGTAAGTGAGACCGCGCTATAGGCCGTGTCTTCCGCGACAACTGGCAACGAGCCGAAGGCACCAAATCGTACACGGCTTTGCTGCTTGAAATCGCGTATCGGGGCAATAGTGCAGAAGCGTTGCCATTCCGCAGGCCACGCCTGATAATCTTTCAACAAGCGTTTGTTCATGCTCGTGCCGAGCAGGTAGGAGAAGCTTGCTGTGGTGGTATCGGCCTCAGTGATGCGTCCCATTGGGGCTGATTCAGAGACACGAATAGTGCCGAGTTGTGAGCGATCCGTGAAGCCACCAACGGATGCATCACCCGTGACGCGTGCATAGGCTTCACGAATACTGCCAAAGGCACGTACATTGCCAAGGCGCGTGCTGTCTATATCAAGCTCAAACATGCGATCAAAAGCGGCCTGCACCTTTTCTGCCTCTGTCACCATACTGCCAACGGTTGGTTTCTCGTAGCCATTACCACGAATAAGACCCTGTGCCGCCAGTGCTGCTAATATGTCTTGCTGTGCCTGAATCTCGGCGTCAATCTCCTCGGCTTCGACGACACGTCCCTCATAACGGGTGCGAATGTGGGCACGTACTGGCTCTGGCAATACCGACTCAAGTAAACGTCGTTCGAGTGTTAGTTGAGAGCGTTCACGTTGCAGGTCTTGCATGAGTGCCTGCATCTGCTGCTCACTTGCCGACGGTGTTTCTGTTGCTGCTGTCGTTCCTTGTACCTCTTGAATGGTACCTTGTGCATCTTGTAATGGAGTATCCATGAGGAAAAGTTCTCCTTCTAAAGGTGATGAAGTGGAAGAATGGAGGATGCGACGGAATGCACCGCCCGCGGAGGGACGTGTCACGATATCGCATGAGTTCAGAGCGAGGATGTGCGTGACTTCCCGTGCTTTACTGGCTTCGTTCAGTTGCCAGCTCCCCAGGATATCGACGGAGAGACCGATGAGTTCGGGTTTGCCTAGTGTGCAAGCTTCTTGCACAAGTGACCAGAGCCAGGATGCCGCTTCAAAGAGGTGCAGGGTCGCATCGACACGTCCCCGTGCATGTGCTGTATCTGGTGGGACATAGTGAGCATCGTGATAGAAGCCGACGATATCACGCACACTACGCGTCACGGTATCAGCCCCACCATGATCGGCGTAGGCGTGTGCCCCCTCGACCATAGGCGCGAGTGCTTGCAAGACCTCTTCACTATAGACATAGCCATTCTTCGAGGTGCCACCACGAATGAGCGTGACGCACACGGCATGTCCTTCGCGGTCGAGGTGTTGCCCCTCGCTGATAGAGCCTTCGATGCTGATGCGTGCTTCGTTGCTCATCTATCAAGACCATCATTTAATAATGACAGGTGACGCGAACGTGTGGTGTTCATACCGCGTGAATCCATCCATGCCTCTGGATAGGTGCTGTCCGATGCCTGTTGATAGGAGAGCGTTGCGTGCATAACATCAAGCGCGGACGGATCAAGGTCTCCAGGTCGCTCATCTACGGGCATCTGCGTTTGTTGTGTCAGGTCGGGATACTGTAAGTCGGGGACGAGCGGGTCTACATCTGTTACCTTGTGTTGCACGTTCAGAGTGGAAAATCCTAGCCCTGGATAAAGACTGCTTGTGATCTCGGCTGGTGTAGGCACATCGGAAACAAGTTGTGGGTCGGCAGCCTGCATAGACAGGTCGAGACCATACGGATGGGCGTACTCTTCAAGGTCAGGTAATGCTGGATCAGCTGCGAACTCAGGCATATAGGTGATGCCCGGCCCAGTCAGATCATACGGCTTCATTGACGGAATATCGTAGCTCTGTGTCCCAAAGTCGGGTAAGAGAATCGTGGGTGTGCTATTTGGCTGTGCCAACATCTGTGGCGATGGTACACCCTGCGCACCCGCAAGATTGAGATCGTACAACGGTTGATTCGGGTCGAGTCCGAGGAGAGAAAGCGTGTCGGCGGAATCGCCGTGGGCAAAGGGGTGTTCTTGCATAGAATGCTCCTTGCAGAGGAATGGATAGGGGAAACGCTCAAGAACGGAGAAGAGATGCCAGCAAGGACGCTGAGGGAGTTTCGGGTGTTGTGTACCCTAAGAGTAGGAGGTTCACAAACTTCTTTGGTCGCTTGCTTATACTAACTATACCTGCTTGCTTTGGAATTGTCAAGGGCTATTTCTAATCTATCAAAACTCATGTGTCGAAAAGAGAAACCCCTGTACGGGTCTGATTTCATCACACCCTTTTGGCGATTCACAATGTTGGTAGGACATATGAAACATTTCATCAATCCTATGAACGGAATCGATTACCACGAGGGTGTGATGAAATCAGACCCGTACAGGGGTTTCTCATCCTAATTAAATCGTTATGCCATGCCGATAAGAAAAGCAAAGAACCGTTGTCAATAAATTATTTGGAGATGTATATGGCCTCTTCTGCCGTACCTACCTATTCATCTGTGCCTACTAACTCATCAGACGAGCAGCAGCGAAGGGATGGACACGCATTTCCTGCGGTCCTCACGAGACGCGATCTGACAGTACTGATGGTGTTGACTGTTGTCTTTATCGCCAATATCAATGGAGTACAATTCGCGGGACCAGCGGCGTTCCTTTACTGGATGCTTGGCCTGCTGACATTTCTTCTACCCACGGCCTATGTCACACAATGGCTGGCGAAACGCTTTCCTGGTCAAGGTGGTATCTATCTCTGGGCTATCCAGATACTCGGTCCTCAGTGGGGTTTCATCTCTGCCTTTTGTGCATGGCTCTCTGGCACCATCGCGGTCGTTTCAGCCATTGAGGGTTGTACTGTGTTTATTCAGTATCTTGCTCCAACATGGTTTGCCCATCCGCTACAATTGTGTTTCGCAATTATTGTGCTACTCTGTATGGCGGCAGCTGTGAGTACATTGCCATTACGTTTGCTTGTGCGTATTCTCTCTGCCATTGCAGTACTCTATATAAGTGTTTGCATAACTCAGGGCATAGCGGGCGGCGTCTGGCTATTGCAAGGGCATTCCGCGGTTGTCTCGCTCACTGATCCTGCACAATGGCAACTCAACACAGGGAACGTTGCTGTCTATGGCATCGTCATTCTTGCCCTGCTCGGTGTGAACACACCTCTTGTCATGGGGGGTGAGATTCGTGGTGGCGTCAGTGGGGCTATTCGTGCTCGACACTATGTCTGGCTGGGAGTCGGTCTTTCGTTTCTTGCCTATATCGCTGGCACATTTGGCATTATGGCTGTTGTGCCAGCTGCTCAAGCGGGAGCACCAATTGCGAATATACAAGCTATTCAAATTGTCTTTGGTACCGTTGCGGGCAATACTGCATCCGTTCTGGCAGCACTAGGACACCTCGGCATCACGATTGCCTATATTCTCATGTTTTCACGCTTCCTGAACCGTGTCGCGAAGGACGCAAACCTGCCTCAACTCTTGACGCGTGTCAATCGTGCTGGTGTGCCGATTGCCAGTATTCTTGTACAAACAGTCATTATTGCTACTGTAGCCATCCTGTGTTATGTGATTGTACCAACCTTCTTTTCGCAATTCATGAAGCCAGATGATCTTTCACTTGCAACCTATAATGTCCTGCAAGCCGTTGCGTCAATCGTATGGGTTGTGTCCAGCATTCAACTGTTTGCCTTGCCGTTCGTGTTCCTGTACCGCAATAAAATGCAAGAACATCGTCTTTCAAAAAAAGCATATGCGCTTTTACTTATCATGTCTTGTGTAGGCATAGGAACTTCAGCAGTGGCTATATGGGACACGGTTGCTAGTTCCTGGATTCCAAATCTCATCACCAACAGCCATTGGGGTATTCTTGTGCTAGGCGTCGCTGTTCTTGCGCTCGCTGTTGGCTGGCTCAGTAGTGAATTGCCACGTGCGCAGTCATTGTTAAGCGAACAACGGCGCGTGAATGATCGTGAAGTCGCGCTTCGTGCGCAATTGGAAGCCGCGCATGAGCAACTTCAAGAAACGCATCGAGAACAGGAAATCTCTATTCAGCAGCAGCAAGAGTTACTGGCGGAGGTTGATCGGCTCTATCGTGAGCAAACACTCGCCGCCGTAACCGATGCTGTCACGGGTTTGCCTAACCATCGAGCTGTGATGAGTCGTGTACACGAAGAACTGGCGCGTTGTGAACGTACACAAGCATCATGTGCCATTTTGTTTATCGACCTGGACCACTTCAAGCGCGTCAACGACACATGGGGCCATCGAGCCGGCGATGCTATTCTACGTGAAGTCGCGTCGCGTCTGCGCACCACGTTACGTGTCGAAGACTTTGTAGGTCGCTATGGTGGCGAAGAGTTCGCGATTGTGCTCACAGATACTGATATCCTGAGTGCGAGCGAGACCGCAGAGCGTTTGCGCTCGACTATTGCAGAGCAACCATGTATCTGGCAGGCTGAGGACGGCTCGACCAACATTATTATTCCTATCACCGCCAGTATCGGCGTCGCTGCCTATCATTTGCATGGTGTGACACGTGAAGAACTGGTTGAACGTGCCGACCATGCTATGTATCGTGCCAAACAGGGTGGGCGCAACCGCGTCTGTGTCGCCGATTTGCCCGAAGAGGCGAATTCACAATCAATCCCCACGCCGATGCATATGGAAACACCACCAGTTGCGGAATCAACAACGGTGCAGGTGCTCACTGCCGCGGCCTCGGCGCGTGATCGTGGCACAGACGATCACTCGCATCGTATGGTTGTACTCGCCGAAGCCACAGCCCGCGCGTTACAACAGCCAGAGGAGGCTATACACCTTGTACGTCTTGGTGCCTTGCTCCATGACATCGGCAAGATCGGTATTCCCGATGCCATTCTGCACAAGCCCGGTCCTCTCTCGGAGGAAGAATGGGCTGTCATGCGCTTACATCCAGAAATTGGGCACAAGATTCTCACACAAGCTGGTGGTGTCTTCCACGCGCTAGCGAGCATTGTCGTCGCCCATCACGAACGTTGGGATGGACGCGGCTATCCCGCGGGCCTTGCGCATGAGTCAATCCCACTTGCCGCCCGCATCCTAACCGTGATTGATTCATACGATGCTATGACCTCGCGCCGTGTCTACCGTAACGCTATGTCGCCCCTCGCCGCTCGTGAGGAACTGAAACGTTGTGCAGGCAGCCAATACGACCCCGATGTCGTCGCCGCCTTCCTCCACGTTCTCGACACGCACGACATCATGGGAGCTATGCTTATCCCCATTGCGGCGTAAAGGGTATTGACAATAACATCATTGTAGGGACCGATGATGCTCTTTAACAAAATAGTACGGATATCTGTAGGGACCGA
>CAXTWV010000329.1:0-4784 GCA_964248005.1 uncultured Ktedonobacteraceae bacterium
ACCGCATCGACGACCGTTTTGGCGAAATCTTCACGGTCGTGCTGGGTCAGAGTGCCGTGCTACGTGATCCGATCCCTGGTATTGCACACTTTTTCACCTTCTGGGGCTTTATCATCATTCAGTTCGGTCTACTTAACCTCATCCTTGGTGCCTTTAATGGCTCACTGCCCCTGCTTGGTGACAATCGTGCCTTCGCGTCGGTACTCGACTTTTTTGTCGTCTTTGTACTGCTTGCACTTGTCGTATTCGCTATTCGACGTGGCATCTTTCGCCCCAAGCAATTGAACAGCAGTTTGCATGGTCCATGGGATGGCTTTATCATCCTGGGCCTGATCGCGCTTGTTGTCATCACACTTGCGCTCGTCGAAGGTTTCGAGTATGCTGCAAGCAATGGAGCGGCTTGGTCTCCTATCGGCATGATTTTTGGCCCACTCTTCGCGGGACAAGGCACTCAAGCCGACATCATCTGGTATCGCCTCTTCTGGTGGCTGCATATCGCGACCGTGCTTGGCTTTCTGATTTACCTGCCACGCTCTAAGCATCTGCACCTGATGGCGACACCATTCAACGTCTTCTTCCGCAACTACAAACCAAGAGGTGCTCTGCCTTTACTGGAAAACATCGAGGAGCGTGAGGATTATGGCGTCTCGAAGGCTGAACAATTCACCTGGAAACAACTACTCGATGGCTATGCATGTACTGAGTGTGGACGTTGTAACACTGTCTGTCCTGCAAGCAACACAGGTAAGCCACTTTTCCCGAAAGAGATTATTCTCGGCGTCAAAGAGGCTCTGTTTGTCGAAAGCCCAGCTATTCTCGGCGAGAAATCGCTGTATAGCAGATTAGGCGTTGCAGGCGTTAAGGCGGATAAGACACCTGATGAGGTTGAGGCACATCACGAGCCAATGGTTGGCGGTATTATCTCAAATGACGCACTGTGGGCTTGCACAACCTGCATGGCATGTATGGAGATTTGTCCGGTTGCTATCGAGCATGTCCCCAAGATTGTCGATATGCGCCGCCACCTTGTAATGGAAGAGGCAGACTTTCCAGAGGAAACTGTTTCTGTCCTCAACAACATCGAACGCAATGGCAACCCGTGGGAAATCAGCAACGATACACGCGCGAACTGGGCAGCAGGCATGGATATTCCTTTGCTAGCCGAGAATCCCGAAGCCGACGTACTCTATTGGGTTGGTTGTATGGGGTCATTTGACCAGCGCAACAAGAGTGTCGCTACATCGGTCGCGAAGGTCCTCAAGGCGGCGAACGTTAACTTTGCTATTCTTGGCCCCGAAGAGTCCTGCACAGGTGATCCCGCCCGGCGTATCGGTAATGAGTACTTGTGGCAAATGCAGGCGCAACAAAACATTGAGACGCTCAACGGCTACGGGTTCAATACTGCTGATGCTAACGACGGGCATTCTGCCGCGAATGGTTCTAGCGGTGGACATACTGTTGTTGCGACGAAGAAGCGTACTGTGCTTACCGCATGTCCACACTGCTTCAACACTATCAAGAACGAGTATCCACAACTTGGTGGTAACTATGAAGTGGTGCATCACACACAGTATATCGACTCACTCTTGAGTGATCAGAAAATTCAGCTGCCCGAAAGCTTTGACCAACGTAAGTTGACTTATCACGACCCCTGCTACATCGGTCGCTACAACGATGTGTACGATGAGCCGCGCCGTGTGCTGACTGTACTTAATAGCGAAGGCGTCACCGAGATGCGTCGTAACCGCAACAAGAGTTTCTGTTGTGGTGGCGGTGGTGGTCGTGCGTGGATGGAAGAGAAGATCGGGACGCGTATCAATCAGAACCGCGTCGACGAGGCCCTCGAAACTAACGCCGAGGTACTTGCTGCCGCGTGTCCTTTCTGTATCACCATGTTCGAGGATGGTATCAAGGGTGTCGAGGCCGAAGAGAAAATCAAGGTCGAGGACATCTCTGAGATTGTCGTTCGGGCAATGGAGAGTAAATAAGAGAAGTAAGCGTAGTATTGTGAAACGCCGACGACGTTTCACAATACTACGCTTACTTCTCTTATTGCAGTTAAAATCTCTTCATCCTGATACACAATTTTTTGCAATACTGACAAAGCCTGTAATACACCTTGTGAATCAGCACTTCGTAATTCTGCTAGGACAAACTCCTTATAGACCTGTAAAAAGTGGTTTTCAAAGGTTAGAGTGCGTTCACAAATAGCTCGTAGTCTTTTACGCTCTTTCAAATCACCGGGAATGAGATAATTCCACTTCCCTCGACATGACTCATAAATATCCTGTAGTAGTTCACCCCATTCATCATCAAAGCAAGCTCGATACATTTTGTAGCACTCACTTTTTCTGGCAACATATCTTCCCGCTTTGAACGCAATTATTGCCGTTGCTGACCAACCGACTAGGCGAATCAGGTCACGCGTACAATGCACCTCCTGTCCATCTGGAAGACGTAACATGCGTGCATCGTAGCCGTAAAATTCAGCTTGTGGATCAGGATAAGTCAGAGGGTAATGGATAAAAGGAGATCGGTTACAGAGGTGAACTGTGCGCCAAAGTGAGCTATGCATGCGGTCACGAGTCCACTCCTCTAACGATATGAGTGGTAACGCACCACGGATATCTTCGCCATAGATAAAACTACTTCCAAACTTGAGTGTTGGCGAAACACCATTTGTAAGGCTATGCTCATCTACGCATTCGATATCAAGCTCAATTGTGCTTCCAGCTTCACATGTTCTTGCTAATTCTTCAGCGTTTTGTAGTTCGTTATCCTCAAATTTGTTTTTATAGATAAGCAAAACGTCGAGGTCACTTGTTGTAACGCTGCTAGCATCAGCATAGCTGCCTTCTACATAATAAGCTCGGATGCGTTTAGGAAAGGTAGCTTCAAATGCCTTAATGATGTTTCGCACTATAGAATCAGTAAGCATGTTGTATGTTGAGCTTATATGATGCATCGGAATAATTCTCTCTTTAATTTTGTGTATTAAAAGCGTATCATAATAGTAGAGCAAAAGAAAGGAAAATATAGTATGTCAACCGCTATCTTCTTTGGTACTCCTGAATACGGGCATACAAATCCTACGTTGCCTGTAGTAACCGAGTTGGTAAGGCAGGGTGAACACATCATCTACTATTCGCTTGAGGAGTTTAGACCTGTCATCGAGCATACAGGGGCAACATTTCGGAGTTATGGTGTTACATACCCCTTCGATCCAGCATACTCCAGTGAGAACGGCTTTCAGGTTATTTATGAGCTTTTACAAGTTACACAGCTTGTGCTAGAACATCTTTTAGATGAGGTAAAAGAAACTCAACCTGACTATATTCTTTATGACTCGGTGGCAACATGGGGCAACTATTTTGCCCAAATACTACATATTCCTGCCGTATGCTCCATGACGATGTTTGGCATTACAACACGCCTCATACTGGGTATTCCTTCACTTATGCTTATGGGACTTACCTCTCTCAACTACATCCATAAAGCGAACATACTCGGAGCTAGGCTGAGCAAGCAGTATCACCTCGAAAGAATTGATTATCTACGCTATATGCGAAGTACAGGCACCATAAATATTGTGTATACCTCAAGATTTTTTCAGCCATATCAAAACGCCTTCGATGATAGCTATACATTTGTTGGCACCTCTATCCTACCTCGTTATAATGCATCGGCCTTTCCATTTGAAATGCTAACTAAGGCTCCTCTGCTCTATATTTCACTTGGTACAATTTTCAATACGAAAAATGAATTTTATCGTCTTTGTCTTGAGGCATTTGCTAATCAAGATTATCAGGTAGTTATGGCTATAGGATATTCTACCTCTCTTGAAACGTTAGGAACACTTCCAGCAAACTTCATCGTGCTAAACGCCGTTCCTCAACTAGAAATTTTACAACGGACAACCGTGTTTATTACACATGCAGGTATGAATAGTACGTGTGAAGCACTCTACTACGGTGTTCCTCTACTCGCCATCCCACAAGCGACAGACCAATATTATGTCGCGAAACGCGTTGGGCAGTTAGGTGTAGGGAAAATATTGGCAAGAGAAAAAGTGTCTGTCCCTCTCCTGTGTCAGTATGTTGAGGAGCTTCGCACCAACCCAAGATACGCGCAAATGAGTAAGCAGGTAGGTGAGACGCTACGGCAAGCAGGCGGATACATGCAGGCCGTTGAAGAAATTCAAAAGATGAAACAGCGATGTAAAATAGAGTAGTATATTTGAGTAGTGACTAACTGCCATTGACTCGTCTTAATCATCACTCTCTTTCCAGTCAACTACTTCAAATAGCCCATCACTTTTCGTATGGACGCGAAAAAGCGTATCAAAGCCTTCTTCAAATGAGGGAAGCACCATTCGTTTAGAGGTAATATAAATAACCTTATCAGGCACCCGCGCTTTGCCAACGCGTTCCCTGTTACGTACAAGACACTCGCTTACAGGAGCGTCGAAATAGTAGCATATCACTGTTGCATGATAGAGATGCCCCAAGCGGATAAGTGGTTCTCGATCTTCTTTCGTAGGGTTTGTGTTGTCAATCACAACAGAGCGACCCGCTTGTAGTGCCTCTTCGAGAAGCATATTTTGTTTGGTCGCTTTGTTCATCGTCTTACTACGACTTAACGCATCCTTGCTCACATAGGTATGCGTTGTGGCAAAGTGTGTTTGGTAGAAGGTGCTTTTGCCAGCACCCTGTAGTCCGATAAAAATAATGGCTTCCATAGAACGTGTTTGTTGGTGTGTTGTATTGTGTGGTGTTGGGGTGGGG
>CAXTWV010000329.1:4794-5832 GCA_964248005.1 uncultured Ktedonobacteraceae bacterium
CCATCACACAATACAACACACATTCCTTTATACAACAGTTTTGCTAATCACAAAGCGACAATCCTGGATACGAGGTGTATCCATATCGGTACTATAGCGTTCGTTGGCCCATGCAGTGAGACTCTGGGCGGCGGGTACAAAGATCGAGTCGGGAATGCTCCACGTGTTCGACCAGAGACGCAGGGTGATATTTTCGATAATTTCGCGTGGTGTGATAGAGCGTTCCCAATTGACAGCCTGTATTTTCTGTGTCTGCAAGCCATGGTTAGTAAGCCACTCGGTCACAAAATGTACCGAGGAAGCTCCCGGACGCCGAGTCTTGCCACCAAGTGATATCACTATTCGTTGCCATTCTTCGGAGATATCCTGTACATCCAGTTTTCCATGCTCATCCCAACAGTGGAGTAGCACGCCACCTGGACGCAACGCTTGCAAGACCTCTTGCACCGCACGTTGCCACCCATCGACAAGATGGAAGATATGTACCGCAATGGCAGTGTCAAACGATGCTTTGCGAAAGGGAAGTTTTGTTATATCCGACATCACTAAACGCAATGACGCGGACTGCTCTGGGTTTACGTATCTCCGTACTACTGATGGCTGCTTTGTATCCTCATCCGACAAACCGCCCCAGGGTAGACTCTGTTCTTGCCAGTGTGTTGCACGAAGTTTCTCCTGCAACTGCGCAACCATTTTTTCTGAAATATCGACACCTGTATATATATGACCAAGCGAGGCAAGGGGAAAAGCGATACGACCAGTTCCGATACCGACCTCTAAAAACCGTGTTTGTGTTGTAGCATTGGCGACCCGCTCGATAGCCTGCGCTATCTGATGTGCGACAACATCAGGATAGCCACGCGTGGCATCATAGGCATGAGCGACTTGATCGAAAGAAAGCGATGGCATACGGTTTCTCCATGAGTGAATTTGGTCAAGAAGCAGGGGACCACTATATCATTCAAATAATTCACACGGACGCCCACAAGGGGCGTCCCTACCATACGCGGCATGCGTAGCGTGCGACAAGATATAGTA
>CAXTWV010000330.1:0-5826 GCA_964248005.1 uncultured Ktedonobacteraceae bacterium
GCGGTGTTCTGAGCCAGTACGCGGTCGATTTCGCTCTTGAGGCGTGTTGGATGAGGACCAACCAGACGACCGATTGCTTTGCCACCCTGGAAGATCATCAAGGTTGGAATCGCCTGGATACCGAGTTTGCTCGGTGTCTCGTTATGCTCGTCGATGTCCATTTTTGCAAAACCAAGTTTGCCCTGATACTCTTCGCTCAAGCGTTCGTACACAGGTGCGATTGCTCTACAAGGTCCACACCATGCAGCCCAGAAATCAACGATTACTGGAGTCTCGGACTGAAGAACTTTGTTCTCAAAGTCTGAATCGCCAACATGAAACAGATTTTCGTGTGTAGCCATAATAATTTTTCTCTCCTTCAAATGCAAGTAGTCTATCTAGCTTCCTGGTATTACTTTCGCTTCTGCCAAGATAAAATTCTTTCACTAGAGACAACACCATCATGTTATATTCTATTCCATTTCCCTGCCACTTATCTACGGCGACCTCCTCCACCTTGCAAAATGGAGAGTATGCGTAGGATGTAGAGGAACAGGTTAATCAAAGTGATGAAGAGCGAGACGGTCAAGCCAATCGCATTTGGTAGGGTATCAGCCATGTAACGGGCACGCTGCACATAGTACAACACGTAGCCGGAGAAGATGGCGACACCAATAACCGAGATGATCAAACCACCAATACCTGTATTGAAGATCGGAAAGAAAATGCCCAGGATGCCCGCGACCAGCAACAAGAGTAGGCCAAAGAACAAGTAATCACCTATGCGCGTAAAGTCTCGTTTTGTCGTCCAGGAATACGCTGCTAACCCAAAGGCTGTTAATGTCGTAATCAAAAACGCCTCCGCCAGGATATAGCCGCCATTCGTCAGGTAGTAGCTAATGAGAGGTGCGAGCGACATCCCTTCAAGAAAGGTGAATAGGTAGAGCAGGAAAAGATTAATGCCAGATTTCTGAATCAGGAATCTGAGTGCGAGTAACACGACAAATCCAGCGATTGCCACGATAAAGAACGTGCTGCTACTGGTAGCATTCGCAAACACCACAAAGCCCACAAAGGTGCCAAGCGTAGCAAACAGGAATGAGAAGGCTAACAAGCCCATAACTTTCCCAATCAGGCCGCTTGACTGTGTACCTTGATAAGCAGGTGACAGGGTTTGATACTGGTAACGAGAACCAAATGTATTATTGCCTCCGAAGGGGCCATTATTTCTAGGATAGTTATACATGATGAACCTCGATTGCAAAACTGTTCGTGTAGAACACAAGCGGACGCTGTGTAACATTGAGAAAACATGAAAACAAGGCTTCTGTATTGTAATAATTACGCACTATACAGAGGATAAGTTGCATAGTACTCTACATAAGAGAAGCATTTTAGCGTCTATTTTATTCCCAATTGCAGTGCTAATCGACGTTAAGAGGACGCAATGAATCGGTCCCTACATCACGCTCCACACGCCGCAAATCTCACAGATGGCAACGCCAACTTCACCAAATGTTTTGCTCCGCGTGTTCCAACGGTCATAGACGATAGCGATTGAGCCACAATTCCAGCAACGCGCACGCCCACCTTTTTTACTTTCCTGCGCAAGTTGTTCGAGCAGTTGACTTCGTGCCTCTTCCGCACCTGTGTAGCCAGGATTATAAGAGAGATGCAATAGGTTCCCTAGCGGAAGGCTAATTTCGTGCGAAGGCGGTTGCAATGGTGGAACAACAGCGGCAGGGGCTGCTTGTAGTGCTTGCGGTGGAACCTGTGGTGGACGACGAAATAGTTCGCCACGGGGAGTACGACGCCCACTCTCAATGGTGGTTTCTTGTCGCTCTCCATTATGTCTTTCTGGTGCTTGCCGTTCTGGACGTTCACCATTTGTTGCGTGCGTTACCGATGATGGTGGTTGTACAGGAGCCTCAGTTAGTGACGATGCCTGAGGATTGTTCTCTCCACTATCTACGGGTGGTGTAGCAGCAGACTGAGAGGTTTGTTCTGTTGCCTCTGGTGTGCTGTCAGATTGAACTGGTGTTGTTGTCGCGCTAGCATTCTCGGTTGTTTCAGCACTGTGATTCGTATTATTTTCAGGCTGATCCGGTGGATTAGCGCGTCTTCTTCGCGTTATTGGCATAGGGGTGCTCCATAAGAAGTAACGATGGGTATACGCTTCACAACGATGTATCTATACACTATGCGCCAAAGATGGGTATGGTAGCGCATGTAGTATATCACAGAATGAAGAGATAAAACGGAAGTAATATATCTTTACGGTGCTTGCCCATCTCTTTAAAGAGATAGGCACCCACCAAAACAAACACGGGATATAGATACAGATTATGTATTCCCGAAGAAATGTTGTGTTTATTTAAAGAAGTCTGCGTTTATCTTAATAAAGCTTTTCCACTCTTCGGGAACTGCTGACTCCTCAAAAATAGCGGTAACAGGGCACGCCGGCTCACACGCACCACAGTCGATGCATTCGTCGGGATTGATAAAGAGCTGCTCAGCTGCATCAAACCCTTCTTCACCTTGCGACGGATGGATACAATCGACAGGGCACACATCCACACAAGATGCGTCTTTGACGCCGATACAGGGTTGGGTAATTACATATGTCATGAACTTGAAATCCTCCTCTTGACTCGCCAGCAATAACTAGAGAACAGTTCGTAGTGACTGTTTTTGGCAACTTTAGTATAGAGGGTTGTATGAGCAATGTCAACGCTTGGAAGCGGCAAATTGGCATCAACATTGAGAGAAAATGCAACAAGAGCGGTATATGCCGCTCTTGTTGCATTTTCTCTCAATGTTGATTTTACGCTATTGAGCGTCGCCAAAGATGGTGTAGTGCCAACTCTTGTTTGCTTCGCCATTTAGTTCGATCAATACATGCTTGATCTGCGTGTACTCATCAAACGAGTACATCGACATATCCTTGCCGATTCCACTTTCCTTGTACCCCCCGTGCGGCATCTCAGAGGCAATCGGCAGATGATCGTTGACCCAGACGGTACCAAACTGAAGCGTCTTACTGGCACGCATAGCTTTGTAGATGTCACGCGTCCAGACTGAAGCTGCGAGTCCGTACACAACATCGTTCGCTTTTGTGAGCACCTCTTCCTCGGTCTTGAAACGACTCACGACAAGCACAGGGCCAAAGACCTCGTTCTGGATGATATCGGCATCGTTGCGGTCCTCAGCAATCACGGTTGGCTCAAAGAAAAAGCCTTGCTCAAAGCCCGCGATTGACCCACGTCTGCCACCCGTGAGGATATTAGCACCCGCACGAAGCGCACGTTCGACATGACCCTCAACGTTATCGCGCTGACGGGCAGAGATCAATGGACCCATATCGGTTGTTTCTTTTGAAGGATCGCCAACACGAATCTGCTTGACCTTATTCATGAACGTTTGCATGAAAGTATCGTATATATTGTCCTGTACATAGATGCGGGTCGCAGCTGTACAATCCTGTCCACAGTTGACATAACCACCAACAACGGCTCCACTTGTTGCCGCGTCCAGGTCCGCATCATCGAAGACGATAAAGGGAGCTTTGCCACCAAGCTCAAGATGCACACGCTTAATCGTGTCGGCAGCCGCACGCATCACATACTTACCACTACGTGTACTACCTGTGATGGAGACCATGTTGACGTTCTTATGGCTTACAAGACTGGGCGCGATCTCTGGCCCATCAGTAATGATGTTGAGAACACCGTCAGGAATGCCCGCTTCAAGCGCAAGTTCGCCAAGGCGTAATGCAGTCAAAGGCGTTTCGGGGGAAGGCTTGAAGATAACTGTATTACCAGCAGCGAGGGCTGGCCCAATTTTCCAGGCCGCCATCATGAAGGGATAGTTCCAGGGAGCAACCGAGGCGACAACGCCAACTGGCTCACGACGAATAATGCTGGTATGTCCGCCCGTATACTCGCTTGACGCGCTGCCAGCAAGATGCCGTGCAGCACCCGCGAAAAAGTGTAGATTATCAGCCGCAAATGGAATATCGCTATCACGCGCAAGTTTGATAGGTTTGCCTGTATCCTGCGATTCCAGATCGGCAAGTTCGCCCGCGTGCTCCTCAGCTAATGAGGCTAGTTTCTCAAGGATTGATGCACGTACACCATGTGTCAAACCAGACCAACGCCCATCATCGTATGCGGCACGAGCCGCTGCGACTGCATGATTCATGTCGTCCATCGTGCTTTCTGGCACCCCCGCGATGGTCTTGCCATTCGCAGGATTGATATCCTCAATAGTTTTGCCCGTGCTACTGCCAACGAGTTTTCCGTCAATCAGAAGTTTAAATTCGCTCATGGTCGTTGTTCCTTTCGGAGAATTCAAAATACACTACTTCGTGCTAAAATAAGATTTTCTTCTCGATATTCGTATATATTTTTTTCTTAGATACGAATATCGTCTATGGACACTAACAGTATAGTATCTATATCTTATCACATCGTTAGAAGAAACACCTGTAGGGACCGATTTATCACGTCCTCTTTGGCGTCTCGATTTGGCACAAGGACGTGATAAATCGGTCCCTACAAGCGATGCATCCGTATGAATGTATCAAAACACATAATTGGTTCGTCTACACATCACGACAATACGCGTATTTCGCTTTGGACATGCATATCGTAACGAGCGGCTTCACGGAAGAAGATGTCGGTTGGAACACCTGCTTCGGGACCAAATGCACCATGCTTTGTGATTTCACCACGCGCCAACATTCTGCCGACAATGGCAAGCGGTGTGCCGGTATCTAACGCACCTGCACTCACACCCCAACGCGTGTAGGGACGCACAACGACCTGATTCATGATTTCGAGGTGTTGCCCGCGTGCTTTGCCTTGCGCGACGATACGCAACACATCACAGTCTCGCGGCTCGACCTCTTCAATCGGTGCCATGTCAAGCAGACGTGCCAGCACTTCACGCGGCGACACGTTGACCCCTTGTACACGAATTGGCGTGTTACTACCAAAACCTAGATCAACTAAGAACTTGAGTTTCGTCAAGAAGTCATTCGGAAAGGCAATCTTGAACGAGACGTAGTTGATCCCTTTGTCCTGAAATGAGGCTGGGAAGGTCGCGCATTCAGAGTGCAAGGAGTAAACGGCGGTGGCACGTCCAACGGGTGCGGGAAAGATGAGTTCTTCCTGACCTGTCAGGGGTTGCTGCGGGTACCATGTGCCATTTTCAAAGACTTGTGGCTGCTTGGTAAATTCATCAAGGATGGTACGGATAGAATATGGTGGAACAAGAGGTGCAGTCGATACAGTTTCGTCACCACAACCAAGTTGTACTTTGATGCTTTCCACGCTTTCAAGTGTATCGACTGCCATACGTGCAAGCAGGTTGGTGATGCCAGGAGTACCACCCATGCCTAGAATTGCGGTGATGCCTGCCGCCTCTACCTCGTCATTCATCGCTAGTAGAGTGCGCGACATGTGAAAGAGTCCACCGAGATCAGCATAATGAACTTTATTACGGATACAGGCTTTCAGAATTGGCACGTTGTACACGTAATCAACCGCGCTCAATACGACATCGGACCCGCGCAACAAAGCATCTAACCGTTCTTCGTTAGTTACGTCGATCTGTTGGACGTGTATTTTGCTACTGTTTAGCTGTGAGGCAACTTCGTGGGCGCGTGCCTCGTTATAGTCGGCGAGGGTGATCTGGTCTACGTCGTCGTATTCTGTGAGCGTGCGTACTGTTATGCGCCCCATTGCGCCTGCACCGCCTAGAACGATAATGTGCATAAAATTATCTCCGTTGTGGCATAACGAATAATAGGGCAATGCTACACGCCGACTCGTCGGCGTGTAGCAT
>CAXTWV010000331.1:0-5797 GCA_964248005.1 uncultured Ktedonobacteraceae bacterium
ATATCTATGCCGAGGGCGCGTGCTTTGAAGCGTGTACGCGAAAGTAGAGTACGCACGGGACGCATCTCCTGATCCCATACCCCGTCGTCGAAAGCTTTTTGCAGATGGTTACGGCACTTCTCGACCAGTTCCTCACGCGTATCATTGTTGTAAAAGCTGGCGAACAACATTTCGTAAGGACAATAGTAAGGATATGACTCTAACAACGGGAGGAGCATACTCATCTCACCTCGCGTAAACTGCTGCTGTCCTTTCAAACGCGGAATGCCATCGCTGACAAACAGGTACGAAAACGTGCCAAGTGCCGTGTTTAAGGCGAACATATGACCCTCTGGTAAGGCGTCCTGTAATGAGAAATGTAAGATTGTGTCATTGTCGCGCTTTTGTGCGGTGCGGGGTTCATCTACATGATACGTCACGTGGTGCATCATACTGTAACTCCTTGCGTTGGTCCGTTCGTGTCAATAACACTACTTTTCAGTACTACGTGTGCCAGAAAATGCATATATAAAGAAGAACCTCTGTTAGCAGTACTTTCACGTATGTATCATTTTTTGGTCGCAACAAAAAGAGGTTTTGCATCTTGAGTTATAAAGGGAAAGAGGGATGGAAGACCTTTGTGGTCTTCCATCCCTCTTTCCCTTTATAACTCAAGATGTTGCTAGAACATCAAGGGTTGACAATATTAGGCGGCGGTTGCCCCTTCACGTGAGCAACAATATTTTCGCTTGCCATTGTTGCCATACGTGTACGCGTTTTGAGTGACGCACTGGCAATATGAGGTAAGAGGACGACGTTCTCCATTGCAAGCAGTTCTGGTTCCACTGTCGGTTCACGCTCGAATACGTCCAGGCCAGCCGCCGCTATAATGCCATGCTGCAATGCATGAACAAGAGCTTTCTCATCGACAATAGGGCCACGTGAGGTGTTTATCAGCATGGCCTCTGGCTTCATCAACGCCAACTTGTGTTCATCCAGCAGATGATGTGTCTCTTGTGTATAAGGGGTATGAATACTCACAAAATCGGCTTGCTGCAACACTTCATCAAGCGAGGCATAGGTTAGCCCGTATTGCTTTTCTTCCTCTAGCGGTAGACGGTGCCGATTATAGTACAGCACCTTCATATCGAAGCCGTGCGCACGTCGTGCCATTGCCTTGCCAATACGCCCTGCACCAAGAATACCAAGTGTAGCATCGTATACATCAGTTCCACACAGCAGTAAAGGACCCCAACCCGTGAATTTTCCCGCACGCAAGTAACGCTCAGCCTCACCCATACGTCGGGCTGTAGCAAGCAATAAACCAAAGGCTAGATCAGCTGTGGTATCGGTAAGTACTCCTGGCGTATTTGTTACCACAATACCTAATCGCTGGGCCGTTGCTACGTCGATATTGTTATAGCCAACCGCCATATTCGCTACCAGCTTTAGTTGAGGAGCGCATGCTTCTAGCACTTGTGCATTCACGGTATCAGTCACAAGGCACAAGAGATAGTCATGTCCTGGTGCCTTCTGCAACAATTCAGAAGCCGACCAGATACGCCCCTCTTCTGTGTTCGCTTCTACCACACCAACCCCTTCTAAAAGAGCATACGCAGCGTCAGGTATTTTCTGTGTCACAAGAATATTTGGAGCCATGCTATCCTCTCTACATTTGAACATTGTAGGGACCGATTTATCACGTCCTTGTTGGTATACAGGAAGGTTGGGGATTGTAGAAACGTATTTCACATCCTATAAACATGGTCGATTGAGGCAAAGGACGTGATAAATCGGTCCCTACAGGTATCTGTACTAATTTATTAAACCCCATTATCGCGTCCCAAGATGGAGCAACGCATCGTCGCCGACATGTTGTCCCACCGAAGCCAGGACGCGATAAATCGGTCCCTACGCACCCATATTACGTGAGACGACAGAGGTAGCGGGAACAGGCTCCGTGATACGTTCGGGCACTTGAAAGGGTTTTCCAAAACGACGACGCAAGAGCATAGCCAGCGCAGGCCAGCCGTCTTTCCACGGCGCAAGCTTTTTCTCGACACGTGGCGTATAACTGATTGGCACTTCGAGGATGGTATAGCCAGCTTGTAGAATACATGAGGTAATTTCTGGCTCGATCTCGAAACGGCGACCAGTCATCGGCAACGCACGCGCAACCTCAACAGGCATAAGTTTATAGCAGGTCTCCATATCATGAATATGGCAACCAAAGAGCAGATTTGTCACACCCGTCAAGAAACGATTACCCCACCGTGTTGTAAACTTTTGTGGCGCAAGATCACGATAGCCATAGACCGCCACCTTCTCTATTCCGGCAACACGTCCCTCTTCCCACTTACGTACCAGCGATGGGAGTTCCTGTGGATCATATTCCATATCGGCATCCTGCACCGTGACAAGATCGCCGTTCACGAGACCAAAGCCCGTGCGCAAGCCCACACCCTTGCCCTGATTGTGTTCATGGCGAACAAAATGATAAGAGCTAAACGGCTCTTGTTGCCGGAGTTCCTGTAAAATTTCCCACGTGTGATCTGTGGATGCATCATCGACCACAATCACCTCCATATCGAGCGAGACCTGTGAGAGGAGCGTCAAGACTTGCGCAACCGTCTTCTCCTCGTTATAAACTGGAACGACTACCGAGATACGCATAAAACCCAACCTTGCCTTCCTGCATGCCGCGAATGAATGCTATAAAAATAAAAGAAAAACAATTTCTATCTATGTAATCAACGAATAATTCAGATAAAAGCAACGGACGTTATGACTTCTTAACGCCACGTCTGAATAGTGCCATCGGTAAGTGCCACATAGAGTTGTTTGTCAGCAAAATGCAACGCACTAATCTGCCATGGATGATAAAATTTTTGCACAATCTGACCTGTTGCGATTGACCACAGATCGACCACTCCCTCGTTAACCTCGCTATCCTCACGCGCTACCGCAGCGAATTGTGCGTCTGGCGAAAGTGCCAATTTCGAGCTACTGCCCATTGTGCCACTCAAAAGTTCGCTATAGGTGCCTGTGCTCGTGTCACAGATGCGGAGCTTTTTGCCCGCATAGACAAAGGCAATCATAGCAGCATCAGGGGTTGCGACGTAGGGAGGTGTGCAATCAGCACATCGTCCAACGAGTACAGATGCCGCAATATGAGGACGTGGTATGCCTTGCCGTGTACGCGCACGCAGGTCCCAGCGTCGGACTATCGCCATCTCTTGCACTTCATCAGGCACATGGGCACAGGAGAGCGTGACCAGCGTCTGTGCATCGCGTGATAAGGCGCGATGCCGAATAGCCCAAAATTGTCGCCTTTCAATATTTTCTTCCGCGCAGATCGCGAGATCAACCAGACTCGCGTTTGGTGCTCCCATAATATGTGTTAATACGTCCGTGCCACGTACTCCCAATGAACGCGGTGAGCGTGGGTCTTCACCTTGTAACGGGAGGGCCATTCTCACAGAACGTGTGCCATCGTTCTCTACCCGTAAGGTCATGTCGAGTGAGTAGTGAGCCGAGACCGCACGTTGTATGAGCGAATGACTCCACAAACGTTCTCCACTTACAGCATCCCAGACGTGTAAAGCGAGGCGTCCCCACCCTCCAAGCAGGCCACCAGCCGAGGAGAAGCGTAATTCCCGCAGTGACTCTACCGTTAATGCAGGATCAGCTTCAAAATGTACAGGCACACCAAACGTATCGTTCGTCAGTCGCCACACATCTCCTTTGCCATCAAGCGAGCCAGCCGCAAGCAGAGGCCCATTGACCGATGGTACACTTCCAAGCGTGGAGACCACGCCGAGTGCGGAATGAATAACCGGACCTGCGTGCAACGGTCCTTTCGTGCTAAAGATGCTTAAGCTATCAAAGGCCATGTCTTCGGCAGGATTAAATGTGTGATGCTGAGGTCGTGGGCGTGTTCCTCTGCGAAAGTCGAGTACGCCTCCGATTACCGCATCATAGCTTTGCCGCTTCTCAGGATCGCTCAATACTGCATACGCACGATTGATACGTTTCATTTCCGTCGCGGCATTTGGATTAGCAGCACCCGCAAGATCAGGATGGAAGCGCCGCGCTAACTGGCGGTATGCACGTTTTAAGGTATCGTTGTCGGCGTCTACTGGTACGCCCAGCACGGCATAATAGTTTTCAGGTGTGTCCATCATGGTTTTTCTATGGTATCACATTACAATCTTTACAAAGAGACAATGCGCGTGCGTTCACGCGTGTTCTGCAACTCCATACGACGAAGGCCCCACATATACCACGTTGCGAAAGTACGAAAAGGTCTCCATAACTCACCACGTGTACGCATCTCCTTTGGCGTTGGACGTGTGGGCAACCCATAGGCTACACGAACTCCTTCGACAAAGCCCAAATCGTCAACGGGCAAGACATCTGGACGGGCAAGCGAAAAGATCAGGATCATTTCTGCCGTCCATCGTCCAATGCCCTTCAAGGCCGTTAGTTTACTAATAACGGTCTCATCATCCAACAAGGGTAACGCTGTCAGATCAAGTTGACCGCTTACAACCTGCTCTGTAAGGTTGCGAATATAGTTCGACTTTGGGGTTGTGAAACCTAATGCTCGCAGGTCCTCATGCTGAAATGACACCAGCGCATTCGGCGTGAGAACCGCGCCAGGAGCCGCGTTTCGTAAACGCGCTACCATCGTGTCTGCCGCCTTCACAGAGATTTGTTGTGAGATAATCGCGTCAATCAATGCCTCGAAAATATCAGGATTTGGTATCAGCGTACATAGGCCAACGCGTTGAATTGTATCCGCCATAATAGGGTCGATAGCACTCAAATATGCAGTAGCACTCGTAATAACATCTGCTAAAGAAGGTTGTGAAGTCATACTATTTTCTTTCGCTTTTACAATCATCATATTTCGTCATTATACGAGACACACACCTGTAGGACAATATTTCCCCATCTTTACCACTCTAAAAGATGCATAGGAGCACTTTATTTTGTACATAACAGGCAAATGTAACAAGAATGACAGGTAAGTGATAGATGAATGACATGTTCTCTTCCCTCTTTTTCAAGTATTGTGTACAGCAGGAGGATTTATTACAAGCAAAAGAGAGGAAACAGGTTTATGGACGCCCACTTTGTGCAGAACGTTTCTGCGACTACCAACGACACGACGAGTGATCTCACTGCGTTATTAGAGCAACTCGACCCCTATATCGTTATGCAAGGGGAAGCATTTGGACGCACTCATCCACATTTTGCTCATCCCGCAATTCTTGATCTTGAGATTACAGAGGTTATTCAACGTGTCCGCATCAAACTATGGGAAAAACTGCAAGAACAGCATCCTATCACCTACTATAAAACCTATATCAAAACTATGATACATCATGCATTTATTGACGAAATGCGCAAAAGGAAACGCTTCTTGCCCCTCTTACTAGATGAATATGGAGAGATCGAGGGTACACTTGTAGCTATGTACAGCGACTATACACTTGATCCTGCATCTGCGTTTGAACAACATGTAGAGGCTGATGAACTGATTAATACTGTTGTTGAGGCTGTTGCGCTCCTCCCGGAGCGGCAGAAATTCGCGATTATCTGTCAGCTACGTGAGCGTGTTGATGACCTCACACAGCTTGACAGCACACTTCAAGCTCACGAGGTAAACATGAACACAATCGTGTGGCCCTCTAAATTAGCTGAGAAGCAGTTGCTCAAAGCTTCCATTCCACCTGCCCGTAAGAAGATTATGCAGTACCTGCAAAGCGCATAATTTTAAAAAGAAAGAGAGATTGCACATTGTGGAATGAGG
>CAXTWV010000332.1:0-5796 GCA_964248005.1 uncultured Ktedonobacteraceae bacterium
TCTTGAGACCCCGTTTGTTTGCCTCTCGGTCGAGTTCCAGTGCCACGGTCATTTTGCCAACTTTACTAATCTTCCACCTTTAAACGAGCTAATTCTTGCTCAGTTATATCACATTCCTGTTGAGCCTCGACATCAGAAAGACGAATGCCCAAATATCTCTGGTGAATGCGTTCTTGTAGTCCCAGGCGAGCGTAATGGTTCCCTGAGATCGTGTTCGCCTTGAAACTCCGAAGAACGCATATCGCTTGAGCAATCTCGCACAGAAAAACAATTATCTCTCGGCACAGCACGTATTGTAGTCCACTATAAGACACTGCTATAAGCATGGTATAAGATATCTTTTTTTTGAACAAGAGCACTGTACTGTAGAAAAAAAGAGCAGGACACCTCATAGTGTCCTGCCAGAGGTGTCCTGCTGTTCATCATCGTAGTGACCCATAGCACTCCTAGCCTAAGAAATCTTGGAGTGTCTTGTCGCGGCACTGCTGATCTAGCTTGTGCAATGCTCGAAACTCTATCTGACGCACCGCCTCGTGACTTACCCCTACTTTCTTTCCGGTCTCAGTAAGACTATGCTCACTCCCTTCATTCAGGCCATAGCGCAACTCAAGTACTTTCCTTTCCCTTGGAGTGAGTTCATTCAGCAAATCATGTATATGCTCTTTCAGTGTTTGTGTCATCACAACCCGTTCAGGCAAGTAGCGCGGATTGTCTTCTAACAAATCGCTCAAGGATACATCATCGTCCTCGCCTTTCCGCGCATCCAGGCTTACCATCTCATGCTTCGTGGATAACAGTGTGATAACTTGCTGAACAGTGATTTCCATTTGCGTTGCCAGTTCCTCCAGTGTTGGCTCCACCTCATATCCTTGTACCAACGCACGGCGGATACGGGCCAGTCGCTTCATCTCTTCCACTTTATAGATAGGAATGCGAATTACATGTGCTTGCTCTGCTAATGCTCGTGTAATATATTGCCGAATCCACCAAGTCGCATAAGTACTAAACTTATACCCTTTTGTATGGTCAAATTTCTCGACGGCATGCATCAGCCCAAGATTGCCCTCTTGTATGATGTCCATCGTATCCATGCCGAAACCTTGATATTTTTTCGCGATATGAACAACAAGACGTAGATTTGCCTCAACAAGCTTGTTTTTTGCTTCCCTCGCTTCCTCTGGTACGTCGCTTTTTCCTGTCGGAAAGGGCGGATAACAATAGACTGGCGGCTGTTGCTTTCCTTGACTTGACTTGATACGCTGCGCCAGTTCGGTAACTTCCTCTGTCGTGAGCATATCAACCTGTCCAATCTCATAACGATAAAACCTTGTCGCATCACTGAAAAATAACATTTCAGGTTGCGCGGAGATACTTACAGGTGTTTCATGCAGTGTTTGTGTCGTTGAATCCATCCAGAATTTCCTCCAAGTGTTGGAACTCTCGTGCGAAAACGTTCGTTACACGCACTATAGAAGAGAGGAGTGTCTGGATTCTCCCTTGTCTCTCCTTGAACTTATAAGGATTCTCTTCCCCTACCCAAACGTCCCATTTCATGCAGAACAGGCTTTTTTCATGTTAAATCATATGGGTGTGGTCCGTTTTCTTTTTTATTGATGGGATTATATAAAGAAAGCATTCCTCTATTAGCTGTCAATGGGTTTCATGTTACCTAAGAGTTGGATATAATGAGGAGTGCATTTGTTCGCTGTATATGTTTGGCGATCATACATTACTTCTTCTGATCATATGCAAGGTTTCCTTGAATTTCATGTAGAACGTGGTCTTGATTGAAGTAAAGCAGAGGAGTGTGTGGATGAACGGCAAAGTCACCTACAACCAGCAGATCAGCTACTGCGGCAAATCGCATTGCCATAAATGTCGTAATGGTATCGGCCATGGTCCTTACTGGTATGCTTATCAGACTGTAAATGGACGCACGACTCGTACCTATGTTGGCAAGCATTTACCAGCCGATGCCCAGGCAAGCAGAGAACAAACACAACTTGCCCAACTCGCTCCTGGAAGCCAGACGAGCGAAACTGAACAGACGATCATCCGTATTTATACACTTGGGCAATTTCGCATTGAACGGCGTAACGAGACCGAATGGCAAACCGTTACTGATGCAGCGTGGGAGCAACAGCGTGTACGCTCCTTGCTCAGTTGTGTGATGAGCAGCAATGCACGGAAGCTCGGACGCGAACAGTTACTAGAAACGATCTGGCCTGACCTTGACCTGGAAACGGCGAGTCATCGCCTGGATCGCTCTGTCTACAACTTACGTCAGCTATTTGAACCTACACGAAACAAGCCAGCAACCTCACCTTTACTATTAACAGAGCGTGAAGGGCTAATGCTTGCAAGCTATCCTCTCATCTGGATTGATGCGGATGCTTTTGAACATCTGATTGCTCAAGCACGGACCGCTATTGATGCCAACAACTCCGCCGAGGCAGAGCGACTCCTTGAAGTGGCGGAGAGCTTATACGGTGGTGACTATGTGCCGGAAGAGCAAGAGGTTGAATGGATACTCACGCGTCGTGAGAAGCTACAGCGTAGTTGGACTGGGTTACTTCTTGACCTGGCAGACGTGCGCATCGCGCATAATGCGTTAAGTGAAGCTATTGTTCCACTAGATAGACTTTTATCTCTTGACTCAACCAATGAGGCGGCGGTACAGCGTCTTATGGGCGTTCTCGCTCAATTGGGACGACGTGGTGAGGCACTTCGTGCGTATAAGCGTCTGGCTTCCATACTGCAACAAGAACATCACATTGTGCCATTGACCGCGACTCGTTCAATCTATGATGCTGTGCGCAAGGATGCCGCGTATATGAAAGCGGCAACGAGCAGGGAAACAACAAGTACGAGTACACAGGCAAAGAGCGCAAGCCAAGTTCAACAAGCACAACTCACAAGCGAAATCGCGATCCAGATCGGGCGTATGCATCAATTTCCGTTGGTGGGACGCGAACAGGAGCTGGATGCGTTACGCAGACTCATCACAACATCCGAGACAATGGCGAAGCTCAAGTTGCCAGGACAGAAAAAAACTGTTACCTCACCATTTGACGTGCAACGGCATCCACAGTCGCACCTCCTCATGGGTGAGGTTGGTATCGGAAAGACGCGTCTCGCTGAGGAAGTGGGACGCGAGGCGCGGCAACGTGGGTGGGCTGTGGCTTGGAGCCGTCTCTATGCGCAAGAAGGAAGCATTCCCTATCGTGTGTGGATTGAGGTATTACGTAAGGCCATAGAGCAGAGTCGTCATGGAGGCACGCAATCAAATACGACACTCACTCCTTCCACTACACCTCTTGCCCATACTGGTCTGCCACTCTCTATTGCTCAACACCCAAATTTCTACCAGCCATTAAGTACATTGTTACCAGAATTGCAGCGTCTTCTACCAGAGCGTGTATTTCCTTCATCATCACCAGAGCAGGAACAATTGCGGCTTTGGGAGGCAATCCGTGAATTGCTTACCACCATCAGTGAAGGCACACCACTATTGATCGTACTAGACGACCTGCAATGGGCGGATAAAAGTAGTTGTGAACTACTGGCATATCTTGCCCGTCACGTTCACGGCTATCCCATCGTTATTCTGGGCACATGCCGTGATAATGAACTCAGCGATACCTCACCGTTGCGCTCACTACTTACTGATCTACAACGCGAACATGTGATGGAGACACTTTCATTACAACCACTGAGCGATGAGCAGATCACAACGCTCATCACACAAACGCTTACTAACACACGGCCCTCACAACCGATCCCGCCTGCATTCTCCTATATTCAAAGTCATGCGGCTGGCAACCCCTTCTTTGCGGAAGAACTCGCTCGCACGCTGCTTACAGGGATAAGTGAACATCCGTCTTCTACTGAGGAGAAGCTATCAGCTTCAACATTGCCAGAGACTATCACTGCTGTGCTCGATCTACGACTTGCACGCCTGAGTCTAGCCTGTAGACGCATACTTGGCAAAGCTGCTGTACTGGGTGGCTCATTCGAGTTTTCTACGCTCTGCTTTATGGACGCCAACACGTCCGACTCGAACGAAGAGGTCGTGCTAGAACTGATCGAGGAGGCACTGAACGCAGGGATGCTCACAGAAGAAGGTATTGGCACACGCATCATGTATCAATTCTGGCACCCCTTGCTCGTCAGCCACCTCTATGAGAGCCAATCTGCCGCACGCCGTGCCAACCTGCACCGTCGCGCCGCCGAAATCCTGCTCAAACTATACGTTCGCCGCGAAGAAGAGGGAGCGGCAACCATAAGCTATCATCTGCTTGAAGGTGGTGCTGACTCCGATCAGCTAGCCTATTACTCCGAGCTTGCTGGCAACCGTGCCTACGCGCTCTCGGCGTATCCCGAAGCCGAAAAGCACTATCGCCTCGCCCTTGAACATATCGGTAGCTCCATTGATGGGCAACTGCATCAAGCCTCCCTGCTGGAACTGCTCGGCGAATGTACCAGCATTCAGGGTAAATATGAAGAGGCTCGTCACTTTTATGAGCAAGCGTTTGACGTTCGTAGACAGCAAAACGGTATTGCTACCAACTCTCAACAAGAAGTACAAATACAAGCCTTGCTTTTGTATGAGATAGCGCGGGCATGGTACGACATGGGAGACAATGCAAAATCCACGCTGTATTGTGAAGGAAGTGAGCAAGTCTTACACGAAGCGAACATTGTTTCAGGATTTGCCTTGTCGAAACTGCGTTATCATCTAAGTCATATAAGTTGGCGTGAGGGTTCTTATAAAGAAGCTCATCTTCTGGCAAATGAAGCACTCGAACTATTTCATAACGCTCTTGAACAACACAAATATGTGATAGAGAATATGAACAGGTCCACTCGGATAAGGCGCACACTTGCCGGTGACTCTATTGATCTTGGACGTATACTTGTTATACTTGGTGCTATCACTGCTAGCTCAGGTCAGTATCAAGAAGCCCTTAGTAATCTCAATACCGCCCTGACACTTTTTGAACGCTATGACCATCAGCGTGAAATTGCTATTGTATGTTGTAACTTAGGTGATCTTTATCTAAGGATAGCTGAATATCCACGAGCACAGGCCGTTTTACGCCGCTCTCTGATTATCGCTGAACGTATCGGAGATATTCCCGTTATATCCTTTGCTATCGGTAATTTAGGAATATTAGCTCTCCGCATTGGCAACCTCATTGAGGCAGAAACAGAGTTTAGACGAGGTATCATATTTTCTGAACGGGTCAATGATCCAGCGTCTCTGAGCCTATGGTATACATACTTAGCAGCAGCATTGCAAGAGCAAGGGAAACTTTCTGAGGCAAAGGTAATATTGGGTCACGCCATGACTATCAGTCGATCAACCCATATTGCTCCTATTATTGGTTTAGCTCTTGTCGCTGTAGGCAATATGCGTATTATTCAAGCAGTAACATTGCATCTTGATGAAGAAAATAACTTATCGGGAGAAGAGCAGAAACGTCTTCTGGAACGTGCAAAGAACACACTTCAACATGCATTAGAAAGTGAAGGTATGGAAGCTGAAACGCGAATTGAAGGCCAACTAGCACAAGTCCAGGTTCTGTTACAGTTGTGGGAGGTAGAGATAGCGTATGAATGGGGGCAACAAATCCTCCAAGAAGCTCAACAATCGCAACTGGTATGGTTAGTAGCTCGAATACGGCACATCCTGGGTTGCATTCTAGTAGCAAGAGAAGAGTGGGAACAAGCTACACTCTATTTCGAGCAGGCTTTACATATCTTCCGCAAGCATGGCATACGTTTAGAGCATGG
>CAXTWV010000333.1:0-5774 GCA_964248005.1 uncultured Ktedonobacteraceae bacterium
TAACTAGGTGGATAACCGCATGTGATTGTTCACATTTATCAGGATGTTTTATCTCCTGCGTTTGCCGAAGGCAAAGGTTTTGCGCATTTCGGGACCAAAGAGGGTTGCCAGGAAGAGCGCGGCGGGTGCGATGGTCGCGATACCTGCGTGCTGTTGTAAGGCTTGCAGGATATTTACTGTTGATACAAAGGGTATGACTATGTAGCCTCCACTCAGGGAGAGCAGCGAGAATGCAAAGGGTACCAGGAACGCGATCCCCGCAATGGTTTCGGGTGCGAAGCGACGACGTACTACAAAGAGAACGAGTGCCAGGAACGCGACTGAGAAGAGTACGGGTGTGAGTGTTTGTATCGACGCCTGGAACACAAACACGATTGCTTGCCTCGCATTATGGAGTGAGTCAAGTGCGGGCGGTGCCTGACGTAGAAAGACAAACGGATCACCGTAGAGTGTGGCACAACAGAGCATCCAGACGCCGATACCCAGTGCGCCAAGTGTGCCAAACGCGATTAGAGAACTCTCGATATGGGCGCGTGACTGACGTTTGAGCCAGCCGATAGCGATCATAAACGCAATCAGCGAGACAAACAATGCCCAGCCATCATAACAGGTCAACGTCGCTAACACACTGCTCAGTGCTGTGCCGATCAGGGACGAGAGATGGCTATGACGTGACCATAGCAGGAAGCAGCAACACGTCATTGTGAGTGTTGTGATGCACATCCAATCGTTGAACGAAAGTGTGTTCAGCATGAGTAGCGTCGGGTTAAAGATGAAGAGTAGTGAGCCGATGAAACCGGCACGACTATCTTGTGTCAAACAGCGTGCGGCAATAAACACACACGCGGTAGAGAGCAAGTAGCATAATGCAGCAGGAAGTATGACACCCGTATGCAGTAGCGCGGCACTCCATGCAAAGGGTAGAATCAGCAGATGTGTCAATGGCAACCATGCACTCCATGCCTGATTAAGTTCCAGTACACCAAATGCAAGTGTGTGCGCGAAGTAGGCATAGGTACATGAAGCGATAGTGACACATAGAGCAAGCAGCATAGTGGCGATGAACCACGGGTCTCTATGCGTCGTATGTTGTGTACGACGTAGGGCAGTAAGCTCTTTCGCGGTAAAAGCAGGTTTATACTCGGAGTTGATCGTGTTCAGTGCTAAACGTACTGATGGGAATTGGGCTGAGTCCAGACGGTGCCTTTGTGGAGCAGGAACCGCGACACGGTTATGATGCTCAATGTGCTGATTGTTATGCTGCTGATGTAATGCGATACCATCTTTCTCAAGAATAGTTGAAACTGCCTGTGCATCGAGCAGGTGCAGGCCGTGTTCCGTCTTCTCCCAGTAGTGCGGCTTGACGATGAGCTGGTAGAGCGCGATACAGGCCGCAACACTCTGTAGAAGCCAGTAAATCGGAATGAGCAACGTCCACTTAACCAGCGAATAGTGCTTGCGGCGAATACAGGCCAGTAGGTAAATGTACAGGTAAAAGAAGTTGCCGACGACGAGACAGACCGCGCCAATCGTCACAATTGGTGCTGGAAACAGCGAGCCATAGACGTTGCCGATAAAGGGTTTCAGAATTTGTGAGATGATCAAGGCGATCCATAACAACGGATTGATAAACAAGACCGCCGTTTTGCCGCCGATCATCAGTTGCATCGACAGAAATTCGCGAATACGAAATTCACGCGCATAGTGCCACGGTTCGCGCATATGCACGAGGTAGGTCTGCATGTAGCCTTTTATCCAGCGCGAACGCTGCCGTAACCAGTTTTTTGTACGTGAGTTTGCCTCTTCATACGTAGTCGAGTCGAGTACAACGGTCTCCATCTTGAACCACGCGAGTCGCAAGCCAAGATCACAATCCTCTGTGACATTGAAGGCATCCCAGCCGCCCAAGGCGCGAATCATCTGTGTCGGAAAGTGGTTTGAGGTGCCGCCAAGCGGTAAGAGAAAATGCGCTTTTTGCAATCCAGGGAGAATCATGTCGAACCAGAGCGAATATTCGGCGGTGAACCAGCGTGTAAGCAGATTCTGGTCTGGATTGTAGAAATTGAGTTTGGCCTGTACACAGGCCAGATTGGAACCGTGATTGGCGAAGGTCAGAACGGCCTTTTTGAGTTGTAATGGGTCAGGCACATCTTCCGCATCGAAGATCACAACATACTGCCCAATGGATTGAAGCAAGCCAAAGTTGCAGGCGCGTGGCTTTGTGCGTGGGTTGCCTTCTGGCACCGTGACGATTTCAAAGTGCGAGGGAAGGTTCATAGACTCAATGGCATCGCGTGTCTCGTTATCGTCCTCTTCCGTTAGAAACAGAATTTGTAGTTTGTCCGTTGGGTAGTCAAGTCCTTGCATGGCTTTGACAAACTGTGGGACAACGCGTGCCTCTTTATAGAGCGGACACAGGATGGTGTACATGGGCCATTCCGCGTTCCGCAGTGCCTCTACTACCTTATTGTCGATTCTCTCTTCAGGTGAATCACGTACAATGCTTAGGGTAAGTGCCACATCAAGAAGAAGATGGAGCAGATAGGCGAGGGTAATAACCGTCATGGTGACAACCAGGATTTGTCTACCATAGAAGATCATGCCTACAATCCATGCTAGGAGTAGCACACCAAGCGTAATATATTGCTTACCCGTGATGACTTTGAGCGCGGAATACTTATAGCGAAATGGCGCGTATGCCTGCACGTTCTGGTTGCCAACGACAACAACCTGTGATGCATTCTTTGCATACGCATCCGCAATCTGATGTTCACTCGCGGATTGTGAATTATGCATCTGTTGCGTCAGCCATGTCCTATACCGCGTCACCTGTTCATACAGGTAGGTATCTTGTGCCTCATTAGAAGTATGGGGGCTATCGAGGGCATCGTGCTGTCTCTCACCCTCTAATTGCTGTAAACTCATACAATGTTCTCTCCATCCAAATACGACATATGATGGTTGTCACGACCAGAAATGGTCTGCCTTGTGTTCTCTTATCGGCATGTGTGATGTGATTCGGTAGGGGCCGCAATTCATTGCGCCCAAAGATGGGGGAGGTAGAGGGGCAACGCATTGGCAACGATTCATATCCCCAACGCGAACCCCTCTCAGCCCATCTTTGGGCGCAATGAATTGCGGCCCCTACCGAATCATGTGGGGATGTCGATAGAGGAGGGTAACGGCACTGTATTTGTGTTATTTGGAAGGAGTAGAAGTTATGTCCTGGTCGCGTTTTTTACGGATGGTTATGTTAGTGGGTGTGTGGGCGGCGGCTGTGTTTGCTGTATCGCAGTCGGTGATTGCCTTATTTAGGAGGCGGCGTGTACAGGCTCAAAAGCTCGTGGAACCTGTGTTGCCTGCTAGTAGCAGCGTGTCTCTTCCTGTACAAGAAGCGACAAGCAAAGGATTTCGTTCGCCCACCGCGCAACGGAATGTCTTAGTTGGTGTTATCGCTGTCTTATTGCTTGGCGTGATTGGGCAAGCTCTGTTTACTCTGCATATGCCGATTATGAACGCATTCTCTTTTGGGAAGAGTACGAATGCCGATGGAGCCACATTCATCACGCAACCACCCGTTACGACAGTGACGCGTACACAAACATTTGAAACAGGTATCGTCACTCCACAGTGGCAGCAACAAACGGCCTATGGTCCGCAGTGGCAACAAAGCCTGTCAGATATTCAGACACAGACGGGTGCGCGATGGATAGAACTGTCGCTATTGTTTTCACAATCGACCTCAGCTTCGACGGCGGTCCGCACTACACAGAGTACTCCACTGGTTGCAGCATTTGCAGCTGGTGTACGTGCGGCTCATGCGAAGGGCTTACACGTTTTTGTGGTGCCTTTGATGGGCGTCGATGAGAAAGGCGGCTGGGCTGGTAGTATTCAGTTTACGTCCCAGGAGCAAGAGCAAGCGTGGTTTGATAGCTATTGGAACACATACAAGCCATATGTAGAGGCGGCAGCACAGGCGGGCGCGGACCAGATGGCGATTGCTACTGAGTGTTCATGGTTGCAGCAACACGCGCCTGCCGCCTTATGGAATCAATTAATTGACCGTATACACAGTGTTTTCGCGGGTACGTTGACCTACGATATGAACTGGTATCCAGTCAATCAAGCTATCCCAACGTGGTTTAGCAATCAAGCTATTAGCATGATTGGTGTGTCCTCATACATTCCCTTAACCGATGTGTCTACACGTATCGATCCAAAGGATATGATGGGTTTGTGGAAAGACAAGATTCAATCCATCTTAGATACGATTTCGGCGCGTGTGGGGAAGCCTGTCCTCATCTCCGAGATTGGCTATCGCAATAGCTCTAACGCGCTCTACAATTCCTGGGAACAGGACAGCACCTCGCCACTTGACCCCGCGGAACAGGCGGGTGCATATGATGCGGCTCTTGCGAACGCGGTACCAGATCAACGTATCGCGGGCATCTTCTTCTGGGGCTGGGAGAATGTTGGCAAATTCACGCTTAAAGGGCAGGGCATGACAAATGCCGTGTTGCATAAATGGTACACGTCTGTTCAATAACAAAAATTTCTGCACGGATAAAATCCAATCGTATATGTAGGACGTAGTTATGGGTGACATGGAAAGATTTTTTCTTGTCTGTATACTGACCTTTAGAACAGGAATAGCAAAAGGAATTGTTTCATGTCACATCTACGTAATACATTTTTACGCGTTGGATTGGTTGTACTTGTTTTTCTCGTAGCTCCATCGCCTGTATCGGCTCACGAAAAATGGTTTGTTGATGGGCGATTATACCCAATACACCTTGAATTGTTGTTCACCCTCCCTGTTTTGTCCATGATTGGCATTGCTTGTTTGGGTGTAGGAAGTCTCGCACTCCTACGACATCTCGCGGGTGGTCATAACCGCTTCTTACAGATTGGCTTTCTACGCTATTATGATCGCTCGAATCGGGTGATTCTGGCGATACAGACAGCGATCAGTCTAGTTGCCGTTGCCGTCTGGTCACATGTGTTCGCGACAAACCTCACAGCAAATAATGCAGTTGTAAATATGCTCTTAGCCGCCGTCGAAATTTTTGTGGCCTTCACTTTTGTCACGGGTTATCTGACGCGCATCGGTGCAGCTATTTTGCTCGGCCTGTTTGTGGTCGCATTTTTCTTTTTCCCGCCCTGGGAAATACTCGAACAAAGCGTCTACGCGGGTATCGCCGTGTATCTCTTGATTATGGGACGTGGACTGACCAAGCCGGGGGCAAAGCGTGAGCCACTCGCGTATATGACACGCTACTGGCACTTCGCACCAACGATATTGAGCGTAGGTGTAGGCGTCTCGATTGCCGTTCTTGCTTTTACGGAAAAGCTACTGAATCCAGCACTCGCTCTAGCATTCTTGAAGCTATATCCCAAGTTCAATATTGCTCAAACGCTAGGGCTGAGCTGGTTTACGAATGAGCGTTTCATTTTTGCGGCTGGTGCTGTCGAGCTGACAATTGGTCTAGCTCTCATTTGTGGTATTCTCCCTCGCCTGGTTATTCTTGGCATGTTTGTGCCCTTTAATTTGACTCTGCCATTTCTTCCGCCAACAGAGTTGCTCGGACACTTACCGATTTTCGCAGTGATGTATGTCCTCTTCTTCTTGCCACCGTCAGCCGTGCAGAAGATGGATGCGGAGCGGCAAAGTCTTGAGACAAGTATCGTGGATACAGATGCCGTTGAAGATACTGTGAAACTGGTGCGTCCTATGTTTCCCTTTGAAGGCAAACTGCGCCCTCGAACATGATAAT
>CAXTWV010000334.1:0-5772 GCA_964248005.1 uncultured Ktedonobacteraceae bacterium
CTGCCACACCGTTTTCTTGACTATGGACTAATAAGATAGAATGTTGGCGAGGGGATTTGAACCCCTGGCTTCATGCTTCGGAGGCATGCACTCTATCCACTGAGCTACGCCAACTTCAACGTAATCATACTACAGAAGTCAAGTAGAAGACAAGTGTTTTTATTTCCATACCCACTGGTTAGGGCATGTGAAGTCAAGGACTGCGATTTGGCCTGTACCAAGTGAACTGACGATGAACTGTGGCACACCAGAATGTTGACTATGGTTTTCTGTATCAGGTAACAGAACAGAAATTCCATCGAGTTCATGAACATGGCTAATAGATTCGTGAAAGGTCGCGACTTGATCGACGACGACATCGACGGTGAAATTGACCGTTCCAGTCGGTGCATCGAAGTCCATTAAACGTGGGGTGATAGAGTCGTTTACATGCCGAAATGGATCGACAAAACTATATTCTGTTTTGTAGGGGTTGCTTGAGTCCGCATGTGCGAATGCATATGCTTCCACGCATAGATCGTATTTGTATGCGCTATTGGGTGTACGTAAGAGTCCAGAATGTGGTGATGTTGGAAACAGGATGTGCTGTAAAGGCCGCCAAAACACAAAGCCACTTGCTAGCACAACACCAAGTATTACAACCGAGAGAAGCAAGCGTTTCATAATTCACCCTCCTCACAAAGTCCACAAGAAGCGGGACAGGTATATGCTTATGCCCATCTAGGAGTCCGTGTTACAAAGACAATGTAAGGGGCTGTCAGGCATTCTCTAATTATCCACGCTTAGATACAACGGATGGCTTCTCTTCCTCCTCATCAACCTCTTCCAGTTCTGAATTTGACGGTTGCACCTGCACAACTGTAATGAGAAGCATAACAAGAATAATGGCATGTAGCCCTGTACACCATGCACAAATGGTATGTAAGCGTACAAGTTCTACAAACACCAGATAGAGTACTGTCACAATACCTGATAGTGCCCACACAAGTTCCGCGATCAACAGGCTCCGTCTTTCCGGCAGAATTCGCCATGCGGTGAATGCCAGCACACCCATAACGATACACCAGAGCAATCCGGGCACGCTAATAGGTATCGTTGTTCCAGGGACAACAGAGTAAGGGCTGGAGAGGACACGCGCACAATCGACAACACCACTCGCTGAGCAAACAAGCGGAGCATTATCATAGTGAACCGAGGTCAAGTAAACGGAGATGCCCCCCCCCACTAGTGCCAGAACAAGAAGTGCTAACTGTCCCCAGGAGCGTCGTCTATCTATCATCAATGTTCTCTCTTATTCTTCTCTATATACAAAATATACAAAATGCCAGACTTATTAGGACGGATTTCGCGGTTTACAAAAGGCTATGGATACGCCGATTGTATTTGTTAAATCACAGAATCAGTCCCTACAGATAGTTCGTTACAAATAGCATAGCTTCCATGTCATCACATGTCAATAAAAAATTCTAAAGAAAGTATGAAGTAGGAGATATTGCGCATGATACAATATTCTCTATGCAAGCAAAAAAACATTTTCAAAGAAAACCTCTGCCCGTTGAAACGGGTAACATGTCCTTACACGGCTATCGACTGCATTACAGAATCATCGGTACGGGAAGCCCGCTTATCCTCATTCATGGGTTTGGTGTTTCTGGACATGTGTGGCAACGCGTCTTGCCTTATTTTGCGCAAGAGCATCAAGTCTTTATTGTTGACCTTCCTGGTTATGGACGTAGTACTTATAGGGAAACGCGTGCGCCATGGCGACTACGTGAGATGGCTCCATTGCTTGCCGCATGGCTACAACGAATGCATCTTTCGTCAGTTCATCTCGTGGGTCATTCGATGGGCGGTGCAATTGCTATGCACCTCGCGGCTCAAACTCCCGAATTAGTCAAAAGTCTGACGCTTGTTGATGCAGCAGGCATGCCATTCCGTTCAACATTCTCGGCACTCGCGGTTCGGTCGGTTCACTCCTTTGTGCAGCTGAGAAATGGTGGTTATCCCTTGCCTCTGGTACGTGATGTCCTACGACCGAGGGTGCGCCTTTTCTGGCAAGGTGCGACTCAGATGACGAACAGTGATTTTCGTGCTGAAATCGCGACACTGACTATGCCCACCCTTATTATCTGGGGTGAACAAGATGTTCTTGTTCCAATCTCACTTGGTTACGAATTGTATGACGCCTTACCGCATGCTGTATTTGTGCCTATTTCTGATAGTGGACATCGCCCAATGCTGGCACAACCTGCATTGATGAGCGGGGTAGTATTAGCATTTCTCTCTGAATTAGAGTAGCAGGCAATGACGCTCATTAAAATTTTACAATTAACATGGACTATACAGGTATAAGCAAGTTATGTTCGACTACAACATCTACCGCAAGTGTTTTATAGCCGACGCTATCGAAGAGAACCACCATCTTATCACCCTCATAACGTAATACAAGACCATTACCCCATACGTTATGCATCACTTTTGTATTGATTGGAAACGGCATATCCTCTTCATCTTCTGGGATAGTAATACCGGCATCGCAGTTGTCACAGAAGCCACAGGGATCGTCGATTTCTTCGCCAAAGTAGTTGAGCAGGTATTCGCGGCGGCAATCTCGTACCTCGGCATAGCCAACCATCATATCAAGACGCGACTTGTCATATTGACGGTGTGCTTCATGCTCATTTATCACTTGTACGACTACCTCGTCTAACGCAACATGTTCGTTGCCTGCGACAATTTCTCCAGATGCAAGCGTTTTGACGACACCTGCTTCTTCGAGACGGCTAAGAGCTTCAGCAAGTTTTGAGCGTGAGAGATGTGTCTTATCGCTCAACTCACGCAACACAACAGGCTCCTCGCTCTCTTGTACAACCTGTGCTACCTGCTCCACCTGATCGATATCAATATGTCCACTGCCTGCGAAGAAGCGATGAATGCGCATATCCTCTGGTCGATAAAACAAGATCGCTTTTGCATCATTGCCATCGCGTCCAGCACGCCCGATTTCTTGATAATAGGAATCGACCGACTCACTGATATCATAGTGAAAGACAAAGCGTACATTTGGCTTATCGATTCCCATGCCAAAAGCGGTTGTAGCAACAATCACCTCAATCTCATCGTCCATGAATTGTTCCTGCACCTGCTCACGTTCGGCTGGTCGCATACCCGCATGATAAAAAGCAGCTTGTATGTGCTGTCCGCGCAATGCCTCCGCAACCTCTTCTGCGTGCTTGCGCGTTGATGCATACACAATGCCCGGCTTCTCAGTAGCGACAACACGCTCGATTAAAGCCTTCTTTTTGTCATGTTCTTCGTGGAACGTCTCGACGCCGAGCCAGATGTTCGGACGATCAAAGCCTTGCACTATGACATGCGGACTTCGCATACCCAGTCGCTCAAGAATCTCTTTGCGTACAGTTGGGGCCGCCGTTGCTGTGAGGGCTAGAATAGGAGGATGCCCAAGTGCTTCAACTATGGAACCAAGGCGCAGGTATTCGGGACGAAAATCATGTCCCCATTCACTAATGCAGTGTGCCTCATCAACAACAAAGAGGGCTGGATGAGCCGCTTTAATCTGCCGTAACACCTCTTCGTTACTGAACTGTTCGGGGGCCAGGAAGAGATAATTAAGTTTTCCCTGATCCAGGTCTTGCAAGACCTCTTCGCGTTTCGCTTCACGCATAGTAGAGTTTACTAATGCAGCCTTACCAACATCGCTTGCTTCTATCGACTCGACTTGATCGCGTTGTAGCGCAATCAGAGGTGAGATAACAACTGTTGGACCGTGTAGTACCTGTTCTGCCATCTGATAAATCATGGATTTGCCTAGACCTGTTGGCAACACGGCTAGCGTATCATGTCCCTCAAGGACCGACTTGATCGCCGCCTCTTGTCCAGGTCGAAAGTCCGCAAAGCCAAACTTCTCTCGCATAATACGGCGTACTTGCCGCTTATCCGTCTTCATCCAATTCCTCTATTCCAAGTTACGTTTCATTTGATTGATGTTAGGGACGCGTCGATGCTATTTCACAAAATAATTGGGACCTGATGAATTTTGACGACCGAATACGGCAATTACGGTAGGGGCACAATTCCCACATGTGGTTGTCAAAGTTCATTAGGGACCGATGATGGTTTTTGTTCATCATGTTTTGTGATACGGCATCGACTAAGACATAGACCATTAATAGTGACACGCTTGTCAACAATGCTAGTGTTACATCACAAGTACCAATCCTACATCATAAAGAGGGAAGCTTTTTGATACATGATTTTGTTGTCAAAGACAAAATAAAAATTACATACAAAGGAAGACACTATGCATTCCAAAGAAGTTGAGGATGTGGTACAGATGAAGCTGCAAGTACCAATAGTTGAGCAAAAGTCGTCTACTATAGACCAGAAGATGGTATGGATATTATCAGTGGCATGTGCCATGACTGTTGCCAATCTGTATTATAATCAGCCATTGCTCGCGGATATTGCACGAACCTTCTCCGTCTCAGAGAGTGCTGTTGGCTTTATCGCTACACTGGCACAACTCGGTTTTGCAGCAGGATTATTATTTATTGTTCCGCTTGGAGACTCGTTTGATCGACGTAATCTCATCTCACTGACACTTATCGCCGTGGCACTTTCATTACTCGCGGTCGCACTTGCACCTTCAATTGGAGTATTAGCGGTCGCCAGTTTTGCTGTTGGTGCCACAACGATTGCGCCACAAATTATTGTGCCCTTTGCTGCTAGTCTTGCTCAGCCAGAGCAACGTGGACGTGTTATTGGCACTGTGATGAGTGGATTGTTGATCGGCATCTTGCTCGCTCGTACCATAAGTGGTTTTGTGGGAGCGTATTTGGGGTGGCATGCAATGTACTGGATTGCCGCCGCTATGATGGTCGTCCTTACGATTTCGCTACGTGTGCTCTTGCCAAAGGAAGAACCTCGTATTCGTATGAGTTATCCACGTCTTTTGCGTTCGCTTTGGGGCCTTCTTCAAACTGAGTCAGTGATCCACGAAACAAGTATTTTTGGTGCGCTTATCTTCGCGGTATTCAGTGTCTTCTGGGTCACGCTGGTCTTCTTTCTTGGCACACCACCATATCATTATGGGAGTGAAGTCGCTGGTCTCTTCGGACTCGTTGGAGTCGTAGGGGCATTAGCAGCTTCCAGTGTTGGGAAACTCGCGGATCGTATTAACCCACGCATTATCACAGGTATCATGCTTGCGGTCACGTTAGCCGCGTTTCTCGTCTTCTGGCTGTTTGGACAGATGCTCTGGGGACTCATCATAGGCGTGATTTTGCTTGATCTTGGTGCGCAGGGAACACACATCTCGAATCAGGCACGTGTGTACAGCTTGAATGCAGAGGCAAGAAGTAGGCTTAATACCATCTACATGGTTTCGTACTTTATCGGTGGTTCGCTTGGTTCGTCACTTGGTGCGTATGCGTGGAGTATTGGACGTTGGAATGGCGTCTGCGCTGTTGGAATACTCTTGATGGTTGTAGCACTTGTAGTATATACAGTAAGAGGTAGACGTGTGAAAACTGCGTAACGAGGAGTGAGCATGATAGATGGACCCGATGAGCCAGGGGTACTATGGATACCTTCAAATAATTATTTTCCGCACCGCTCTGGATATACCCCCCGTTGGATTATCATTCATGGGACAGCAGGTTTTAATACTGCGCAAGAGGTTGGTTATTATTTCCAGCAAGCTGACGTGGCAACGCACTACACTATATCTCGCGATGCTACGATAGTTCAGCA
>CAXTWV010000335.1:0-5771 GCA_964248005.1 uncultured Ktedonobacteraceae bacterium
TTTTAGAAAGAACACGAACGCATGTATATAGATACACCCTTACAAAACTATCTTGATGATCTCGCTTCATCTCAATCTACCCCTGGCGGTGGCTCTGCATCAGCTTTAACAGGCGCGATAGGGGCAGGACTTGCCAGTATGGTAGCACGTCTCACGCTTGGCAAGGCTGACTATGCCGACGTACAACAAGAGATTGAGTTCCTAATTGAGCAGACAGAACAATTACGTAGCCGTTTCCAGCAACTTGTCCAGGAAGACATAGACGCCTATGGGCAACTCTCAGCATGTTTCAAAATGCCACGTACTACTGACGAAGAACGCGTAGCACGCACACAGGCAATTCAAGTCCGATTACATGATGCCGCGCTTGTGCCGTTAGAAGTAGCCGAGCGTGCCGCTGAATTGTTGCGCCATTGTCAGCGTATCGCAGAAATTGGCAACAAAACCGTATTGAGCGACATTGCTACCGGGACTATGTTAGCCTCAAGTGCAGGTACGGGTGCATCATGGATGGTGCGTACCAATCTGTTAGCGATGAAAGACCTCGCGTTAGTTGACATGCTAAGTGATCGTCTCAATACCGCGTTAGACACGATTGCAACATGTAGTCAGCAAGTGATTACGTTGGTGGGGGAAAAGGCATGACGGCAACACTGATTGATGGGCGAGCGATGGGACAGGCGATTCGTGCGGAACTACGAGAAGACGTGCAAGCATATACGCAACTACGCAATGTACCGCCTGGTTTGGCAATCGTCCTGGTTGGTGGTGATGCAGCCTCCGGTGTTTATTCTAAGGCTATTGTACGTATTGCCGACGAGATCGGTGTAAAAGCACGCCTAGAGCAACTTCCAGCGTTGACCTCGCCCGATGAACTACGTTCTTTGTTACTTCACTTAAACAGCGATGCACAGGTCAACGGTGTGATCGTACAAATGCCGCTTCCTGCCCATCTTTCTCAAAAAATGGTGGCAGACACACTCGTGTCAGAGAAAGATATTGATGGTATTTGCCCACGAAGCGCGGGCAATCTTTTTCTTGGTTTACCAAGCTTTCTACCTTCGACAGCCGCCGCCGTGATGGAGATTCTCGAACGTACACAAACGCCACTTGCTGGTAAACGCGTGGTGATCCTGGGGCGAAGCAATGTTGTAGGCAAACCCCTTGCAATGATGCTGCTCCAAAAAGACGCGACGGTAACAGTATGTCATTCCCGCACACCCAACCTTGTCACCTTTACACGCGAGGCAGACGTGCTTATTGCAGCAGTTGGACGCACAACAATGGTAACAGCCAATATGGTTCGTCCCGGTGCCGTAGTTATTGATGTAGGCATTAACGCGCGACCAGAAGGGGGCATCATCGGCGATGTTGATGTATCCTCTGTACGCGAGGTGGCGAGTGCCGTAACGCCAACACCTGGAGGCGTTGGGCCACTCACCAATGTATTACTTTTGAAGCAATGTGTAGAGGCGGCGTGGCAACAAATTGGTGGACGAGTGCAAACAGTAGCGCGTTCTCATTAACACAATGGAAATACCAATGCGCGACGATGAACAGGCTCAAAATGGCGACCTTCATGCTGACTGGGAAAACGATCTCGACGTTGAAATTGTCGATTTAGAGACACTCGATGATATAGATGAACACACAAACAAACCGCACGTCCCTTCATGGTCGGTGCCTGTATTGCAGTGGCAACACTCCTTCAATCGGCGACGTTGGCGTGCTATCACTACGACCACTTCTCTATTACTAGTCTTTCTTGTACTTGCTCTAAATCTACATACAACGTCAGTGCTACTGACAACTGTACGTAATGGCATTGCGGCTCGCTTAGTAAAGCAGCAGCCAAAACTGGAAGAACGCCTGCCCACTCCTGTAAGTATTGCGCCATCGCTCGTCATTCCTCTAGCGCAGATGGGCTTTTCTTGTGTTACCAGTGAGGCATGGTCGCCTGATAGTACTGCAATCGCGCTGCTTGGCTACACGAGAGGCTGTGAATACGACTCTGATAATGCGGTGGGCCTTGCAACGATACAAGACGCTCGTACAGGCCAACGACTCGTACAATTACAACCTGATACTCTTATCAAGAAAACCTTTTATACGCAATTTCCTGCCATCCATGATGGCTTGCTTTTGTACTATGAAGCCGCTTCCTGGTCTCCAGATAAGATACATCTTGCGCTACTCTTTGACGTTCATACCAAGTCACAGATTGGTGGCGCACAATTTTCAGGTGTCCTGCTTTTTGATCAAAAGCACAAAAGTACCCGTATCTTGCTGCAGCAAAATGAAAGCGGACCATCATATCAGGTCAGTGCGTCCTCCTATATGGAGTGGGATATCCTTCACGGCAATTTTGTGCCTACCCCAATACTTGAGAATGATGATCCATTTGTCTTTAGCTCTAGCATCCCTGTTGCGGAAACATATGCTTGGAATAACAACGGTGAACTGATACCGCAAACGCACGTAACAGCACATTCGACTGACATTGGTAGCCCGAACGGGAGTCCCTCATTTACTGTGTGGCAACCGGGAGACGTGGAATTGGTTAAGCAAGATCAAAGTGGTGGCATCATATTTGCACCAGGAATATTTGTGTGGGAGGTAAATTTCCTTACCTGGTCTCCCGACGGACGGTATCTTATTAATGGTGCTTTTTTAGCAGCACGATTAGAGCCGCCAGGACATCCTCGACCAGATCAGAAAACACTGGTCGCCTTCCATATGGAAAATTTACCTGTGCTACCAGTACGTGATGCAGCCTTGCTCTCGGTCTTACAACTATTAAGTTCCACCCAAACAGTAGGAACACTCTATCATATGATCGTCTCGTGGTCTCCCAATGGGCAACTTATGGGCATGACAACATACGAGTTCTCAAAGAAGAACCTTTACTCGACTAAGCGCGGCTATCCTGTTGCAACCTTGCAAGCTCCTCAAACAAATATGTTTGGTGTACAAAGTTCGCACGAAGGCTACTATGCCTTTAGTTCTCCAAACTGGTCGCCCGATAGTACCCACGTCCTCGCGCAAGACCCAAACACAAATGCTGTCGTGGTGTGGAGTATTCCAAGTAGCTTAAAGTAATAGAGATGGCTGCAAAAAGACGAATAAAAAGAGGTTGAAGCAAACATGCTTCAACCTCTTTCTAAAAATTTGACATTAGCGACTTGCGAAACGCTTTGAACTAGTAGCCCGACGTGGGCCGGATGTTGGCGTCACACCTCTAGGCTTATTTCGACGTTGGGCTTCTGTTGTTGGGAACCCAGAAGCGTTATTCCTTCGCGTAATTCTTCCAACGCGTGACTGTCTATCCGTATCTCTCCTACCACCACTCGCCTGCTCGGAATAGTCGCGTTCTGGCCTGAAAAAGCTCTCCGCTTGTTCAGCAGATATACGTCTTGGTTTTTCGCTGGAAACACGCTCGGTCTGTCGTCTTTCCGTCCTTGGAGTTGCATCGCTACCACGTGTTGGTCGTGCATATCGGTCATCACTACGCTCGCGATTTGGTGAGAACTGTGGGCGGTCACGTACTGTTCTTTGCTCACTCACCTGCTTGCGTTCCTGAGTCTCCACAACTTCTGGCTTCGTGACTGGTCGTACATTCATAGCATCCTGATTGAGTGTGAGATGCTGGAAGATGACTTCCTGTCCTAACGTGCGTGCCATACGCCGCCATTTGGCGACTTCGGCTGGTGCCAGTAATGTGATTGCCTTACCTGCTTGCCCCATGCGTCCTGTACGTCCAATGCGGTGCGTGAAAAGCTCGCTCGACTCTGGCAACTCGTAATTGATAACTTGATAAATGCCCTTAATATCCAGTCCACGTGCGGCTACATTCGTGGCAAGTAGTGTGTGTATGCGTCCCTGACGAAACGCTGTAAGTACAGCTTCACGCGCACTTTGGCTTTTATTACCATGGAGTGTGCCAACCGTAAATCCGAGTGCGTTCAGCTGTTTGCCTAGCTTCTCGACACCGTATTTCGTTCTGCCAAAGACAAGACTACTCTCACCTTCTGAAGCGTTCAGGAGGGTACATAATGCTACTATTTTCTGCGCTTGTGGCACCTGATACGCAATCTGTTCGATGGTGCTTTCCGCACCAGTAGGTTGTGCGATGGTCACGTTGACTGGATTTTTGAGAAACTGTTTTTTGAGTTTTTCAACCCAGTCCGGCATTGTGGCGGAGAAGAGTGCCATTTGCCGTGTATCTGCCGACGTAGTTTCCAGTATCTCTTCAATAGCAGGCGCGAAGCCGCTATCAAGCATCTGGTCTGCCTCGTCCAGTATGCACATACGTATCTTACTCAGAACAAGGCTCCCCTTGTCGATATGATCCTTGATGCGTCCAGGAGTACCAATGATAATTTGAGAGCCGTAACGTAGTGATGAAAGTTGAGGTGCATATGCTCGTCCACCAACCAGCAGGGCTGTTGTAAGCCTTCGGCTCGTTGCGAACTTACTAATCACGTCGTTGACCTGAACCGCTAATTCGCGCGTTGGAACAAGAATAAGTGCCTGCGGCACACGTTCTTTGGATAGTCTCTCTACCAATGGAATGCCATAAGCCAGCGTCTTGCCAGAACCTGTTGGTGCTTGCCCTACCATGTCACTGCCTGCGAGTAGAGCCGGAATTGCCTCCGCTTGAATAGGTGTAGGCTCCGTAATGTGCATATTTGCTAACACTGTCTGTGTCGTTTGTTGTAATGGAAAATCGTTAAATGAGGACACGAAAAATCCTTTCGGTCGATGCGCTCCAATGTGGGCGCGGTACAAATGCCTGAAAGCACGATGCTTTCAAGGAGTACCAGGAGCAGACCGTAGAGGTACGGAAGCAATACTGCTAGCTGATATAGGGACGAACATGTGTTGCAGGAGAGAGTTAATCTATAGAGGATTGCTCAAAGCTCTTTAGCGTCTTTGTCGAGGAACAGGATAGTGGAAACAACCTGATCCATGTCATGCAAACAGTTAGAACACGATTATTGTATCACGTTGGGTATGCAGAGTCAAGCTTTGAACGAAAGTACTTTTTCTCTGTAGTTACGATAGTGGTAAGGCTTTAGAGGAAAACATTGAAGAGCAATAAAAACAGACATAATTTGTTTTTATTGCACGTTCTATCTAGTAGAAAATGTCGTGAGTATGCAAATCGTAAAGTACCTCTATCAGGCCAAATTTGAATGGGCCGATGTGACAAATGGTCCTATTATCAGCTTTCTCTGTTATGCCACAACGCCAGAAGAAGCCGAAATCAAAGCACAAGAAATCGGCACAAGTAAGGCACGCGATATGGATTATATTGGGGTGGAACACCTCCCCTTCGGCTTTGTACTCTCATCATGTAGTGCTCCCGTTCCAGCGACAATTATGATGAATGCTGAACTTACAAAGGAATAGTTGCCATGCAAGAGTACAAAAGCGAGGTCGCGCGTATCCGTGCCCAGATAGAATTGGAGTGCCAGGCGATACGCCGTGTGTTCGAGGAACCCGCAATAGTCGCCTCCCATGCTGCCATCGACGCACGTTATAGAAATCTCGGTATACATCAAGAAGCCTTAGAGCACCACATCGGCGAGCAAGAGGCCCGCGAGACCCTTGTTGATATCTACCACAGGGTAGTGGGGTAAAGAGCAGAGAGACCCCATACACATCAGGATAAGAATTGCTACGCTTGTAGTCGCGTATCAGGTGGTGTGGGGCATGACAGGGGGCAGCGCCCCCAAAAAAGGGCGGGGGAACCCCCCCCCCGGCGGGGG
>CAXTWV010000336.1:0-5724 GCA_964248005.1 uncultured Ktedonobacteraceae bacterium
TTGACAGAATCCTTATCCTAATGCGTATGGGTGTAATAGAATTAGACCCCTACATGTTTCTTGAGAACGGTAAAACGGGCTACAACACCCCATAAATGAAATTAGCGGCGTTCATTACAGAAATTCCTATTTCTGTAGGAATGTGCGCTTTTTTTATGCCCCGTTTATTGAGAAGGTAAAAATATGGTACACTGGGAACATCGCTACTTATTGGGTACAATGATATTCACGGTCGCGGGAGATGTTGTACGCGACTTTGATGACGAATATGAAGCGTGGAGCTGGTTGGAAAAAGAGGGCTGGGGACTTGTCGCTATCGCACCGCCTGATCCTATACGACCGGGGGTGTGCAAATACTACTTCAAGCGGCAACGTCCCTCTGCCGCACCACGCACACCGATTACGGCAGTTCAACCTGCAGTTGAGTCAAAATATAGAGAACGATAACGAGCAAACTATGGCATGGCGTTCACCACTCGACCCTGAACGGGTTATGCAAGTTTCTGTCACGCATTGGCAACACGATGAGCCACGATTTCGCGACGATCAATTGACCGTTGAAGAACCGTTGGAATTGCGCATTGCTCATCGTAGTCTTGCGGTCATTATGCGTACACCAGGACATGATCGTGAGTTGGCAATGGGCTTTCTCCTCACTGAGGGTGTTGTTGCTCACGCTGACGATGTACTGTCTCTGGAAGAAGACCTTGACGACGATGGTTTGCCGCTTGCCAATGTGCTCAATATCATGTTGCGAAGTCAGGGCCAGCAGGAGTCGATGCAGGCACAGCCTGTGGCTTTTGAACGACACTTCGCCGTGTCTGCAAGTTGTGGTCTGTGTGGCAAAAATAGTATCGCTGATCTGATGACTACAACGCCACCTTTAGCTCCCGATGCCTTACGCTTTTCGTCTCATGTTCTCTATGAACTCGCGGCCCGTCTGCGAGCAGAGCAGGCGGTGTTTCAATACACTGGCGGGCTACACGCTGCTGGTATCTTTGATGCACAGGGAGAACTGCTCTTGTTGCGCGAAGATATAGGACGCCACAATGCCGTTGATAAGCTGATTGGACATAGCTTGCTGCATGGCACATACCCCTACCATGACCGCATTTTACTCGTAAGTGGGCGTACCTCATTCGAGATTCTCCAAAAGGCATTGCTGGCGCGTATTCCCTGTGTCGCGGCGATTTCGGCTCCATCCAGCCTTGCCGTTGAGCTTGCGGAGCAAAGTGGTATCACGCTGATTGGTTTTTTGCGCGACCACTCGATGAATGTGTATACGCATCCCCAACGGATTGTGTGATGTTTGGAGATACGCTATAATCGTTCTATGCAGAATGCAATTACAAACACAACTGATACAATCGCAGCCATTGCCACTCCTCCTGGTGTGGGTGGCATCGGTGTAATACGCGTGAGCGGAGCCGATGCGTTTGCGCTGGTCTTGCCACTTATACAACGCTCTAAAGGACAGGGAGATGTACCACCCTCCCATCAACTGACCTATGCACACGTCGTTGACCCTGTGAACCAGGAAGTACTAGATGATGTACTGGTTGCATTTATGCGTGCGCCTTCCACATATACACGCGAAGATGTGGTGGAGATACAGGGGCACGGTGGCCCTCTCGTCTTACGTCGCATTCTCTCGGCTGTGCTGACACAGGGCGCACGTATGGCCCAACCAGGCGAGTTCACACTACGCGCCTTTCTCAATGGTCGTATCGACTTAGCACAGGCGGAGGCGGTCATGGACCTGATCGGGGCGCAGACCGAAGCAGGACAACGCCTTGCCGTACAACAATTGCGTGGACGACTCTCAGAGCAACTACAAGTGGCGCGTCATGCTATCCTCAATGTTATCGCACAAATCGAGGTAAGCATTGATTTTCCTGAAGAGGACGTGCCGACACCACAAACTGCAACACTCTATGCACTTGTCGAGGTTGCACAACGCCAAATAGAGCAACTCCTCGAAGGTGCTGAACAGGGACGTTTATATAAGCAGGGCTTGCACACCGCGATCATTGGAAGACCGAATGTTGGTAAGTCAAGTTTGCTTAATGCATTGTTACGGACAGAGCGTGCAATCGTCACACCTGTAGCAGGTACAACACGCGACACTGTGGAAGAGGTAGCGAACCTGCGTGGCATTCCATTGCATTTAATTGACACAGCAGGGATTACGCCAACCGACGACCCTATTGAGCAGATTGGTGTGCAACGAAGCCGCGCCGCTGCTCAAGATGCTGATGTCGTAATGCTTGTCTTTGATGGTTCTGAGGTACTGACTGAGCAAGATCGTAGCGTCTGCGCCGAAGTGCAAGCGATGGGTTTTGGGCCACCCAATGATATAAATGTTTCTTATAGTAGAGCAAGACCTATTATTGTCGTGGTGAATAAAGCTGATGCACCACAAGTTATAGACATGGACGAATTACAGCATTTGTGGCCTACGTCTACCTTTGTGCATACTTCAACGCATACAGGTGTTGGTTTGCCAGCACTGGAGGATGCCATTGCAGAACTTGTACTTGCAGGGAAAACTGTATCGAGTGATAGTGTGCTTGTTACCAGTGCGCGACATCAAGAAGCCTTACGGCGTGCTGCTGACCACCTGCGAGCATCACAGGGTTCACTTGAGCAAGAGTTACCGCTGGACTTTGTGTCGATAGACCTTCGTGCGGCCTACGAAGCACTTGGTGAAGTCACGGGTGAAGCCGCGAGTGATGATTTACTCGATACCATCTTTCATGAATTTTGCATTGGGAAGTAGAGGAGAGGAATATGAAAAAACTATTTAATCGACGACTTATCTCTATTATAATCTCTGTTTTCGTACTTGCTATAGTGATCGCATTTGGTGTTTTTCAGTTTGTGATACCCCGTTCCTCACATGCAGCAGTAGTTCGTGTGAAACCAACACCAAGTCCGACAGCAACGCCAAGTCCTACGCCATCCCCGACACCAACACTTCCTCCAACTCCGACACCTGTCCCCATCGTAACGTTGCCTACCGTTAGTCCATCACAGGTACGAGGTGTGGATGGTTCAGCAGATACGAGTTATCCTGGTATCTCTTGGCGACGTGTAGGTTATCCTACCTGTGGTTGGGGCAACCTGACGGGCAAAACGCTTTTTGACACAATCCAAAATTATCATAGACAGGGTGTACGCGTCCTCCTGACTGTTTGTCAAGGACCCAATAATAATGTGTATAACCCGAAGCAACTCGCGGACGCTGCACAAGGACGACCGGATGCCGTACAGTGTGGCAATGAAGAGATGAAATATGATCCTTCGGTTGCATTTCTCTATATAGAACCACAAAACTTCGCGAAATTTTATGATGCCTGTGAACATGCGATGCATGCGGTACGCTCTGACATTCCCGTTTTGCTTGGTTCGCTCGACCCACATGTTGGTGGCATCGACTATCAGCCGTTACTGAATCAGGCTGAATATCTGAACGAGATGCAGCAGGCGATGAACACTGTGGTTCATCCCGGCGGACATTGGGATTGGCATACGCAAACGCTGGGACTCATTGATAGCTGGCATAATGGCTATCCCGACAGCAGTACGAATAGCCTGTACTATCTCTTTCAATTCTGGGCGCAGCAGTTTGGTGTTGATATGAACAGCGGAGCACTAGGAAAGCATTTGTGGGTTGTCGAGGGAACTGGCTGCTTTAAAGGATGTGGTGTGGACCCCAATAATAGTTATCAGGTCGCGGTTTCACATGTCCTGGCATTGATTACTGATACACAAACGGCGATACAACATGGTGTGCCAATTTTCTATTTCAGTGGTAAAGATTTTATCTCGGCTGGCTACTATTGGCCCATTGGCTTGCTCGACGTAGGTGGGCATCCTAAGCCTATTCGACAAGACCTTGGCATGGGTAGCCGTGTACTTGCCCTCTCATGTGGAGCGAAAAGTGTAAGTGTGGTCAATCAGGAAGACCTGCTCGCGAAGATGTATGCAGGCTGTACTGTAGAAGGGGACTACGCCAGCGTCGTGTATGCGTAGAAAACGCAACTGTAGGGGGCTAATTCATTACACCCACTCGGCGATTACAAGATTGGCGAGGGTTGAAACGCTGGTCCATATTCGCAAACATTGTGCATTGCCAGCAGGGAGTAATGAATTAGACCCCTACAGAGGAAAAATTTCATGAAAAATTTTGCCATGTTTAAGAAGCCTTCATCTGTTATATTCATCATCGTGCTTATTGGAACCATCCTTCTCACAACATTGGCGTATAGGCTTGTCGTATCCGCGAAACCGCAAACGACGAGTCCAGGTATAATCGCAACTGTTCCACCTGTTGTAACGGTTCCATCAAGTGGAGCATTACCGATTCTACCATCTGTACAAAGTCCGTCGAAGATATTGGGCATTGATGCTAAGCCTACAACTTATCATCCAGGTATTGCATGGGTGCGCATTGGATATCCAAACTGTGGGTGGGGTAATTTACGTGGCACATTGCTCAAGAACACGATAGAGACGTTTCATAAGCAGGGAACACGCGTGTTGTTGACCTTCTGCCAGGATGGGAATACCGCGCATCTCTTCGATTCCGCGCCGCTTTTTGATGCGGCTCAGGGTTTGCCTGATGCCGTGCAATGTGGCAATGAGCAGATGAAAAATGATCCATCTGTAGCCTTTTTGCACGTTTCGCCAGAAAACTTTGCCCGTTTTTACGATGTATGCCAATATGAGGTACACGCTATTCGGCCTAATATTCCCGTCCTCCTTGGTTCGCTCGACCCACATGTCGGAGGCGTTGATACGCAGCCGCTTGCCGATCAAGTGACGTACTTAAACCAGATGCAGCAAGCCATGAATACAGTTGTACATCCTGGTGGACATTGGGATTGGCGCACACAGACGCTTGGCTTAATTGATAGCTGGCATAATGGCTGGGGCAATGGCGGACCTGATGCGAGTGTCAACAGTCTTGCGCATCTCTTCGCTTTTTGGGCGCAGCAGTTTCATGTCGATCTCACTAGTGGAGCATTAGGGAAGCATTTATGGGTTGTTGAGGGAACAGGTTGTTTTAAAGATTGCGGTTTGGACATCCATAACGCGGCCCAGATAGCCATTTCACACACGTTAACCTTGATTATCGACGTACAAACGGCGATGAAATATCATATCCCGTTTTTTTATTTTAGTGGAGCCGACTTCGACTCCGTAGGCTATCTCTGGCCCATTGGTGTGCTAGACATTCATGGCAAACCAAAACCACTTCGGCAGGATTTGAAGATGGGTGCGCGTAGTCTTACTCTGTCGTGTGCTGGTAGTAGGGTGGATGTGATAGATCAAGAAACGTTGCTTGCAAGATTATATAGTGGGTGTACATTACCTGATAACTACGAAAGTGTGATCGCAAATTAGCCTATCAAAAAAACTCCGAAAATGAATTTTTGTAAAATTGTAAAAACTCGTCGAAAATCCCTTGACATTATTGAAGCCTTATGGCATAATAACTTCGTTGCCAATGCAGACACAGAAATCTTCTGGTAAGCGAACCTCACACAGGTTTCTCCCTAGAAAGTAACAGTTCTACAGGCTACCTTTCACAAAAAGAATGAATGGCCTGAGAATTCGCGTCTCTGTTTCTATTGGTAGCAGAGCAGTAACATAGCTGCACACAAGCACCTTGACAATTGAAGAGTGGAAAGCAGAACAGAACATACAGGTAAGAAACAC
>CAXTWV010000337.1:0-2482 GCA_964248005.1 uncultured Ktedonobacteraceae bacterium
TATTTTTCAGGAAGGTCATACTATGTCTTTGGCGCGTCTCACACAAACACTCATCGAACTTATTGGCATATCTAGCACATCTGGACATGAAGAGCAGGTGCGAAGCTATCTTGAGCAACACCTCGTGACACTTGGATTGCCTACGTCTATAGATGATGCAGGAAACTTGATTGCTACATTAGAGGGTAATGGTGGAGAGCAGGAAACGCTTCTCCTGAACGCTCATATGGATCGTGTGCCGCCTGGATTAGGACATCATCCAATTCTACGCGATGGTGTTTTGTACAGCGATGGTACAACCAATCTTGGTGCGGATGATGCGGCAGGAATTGTGATTATCCTCGAAGTGTTGCGCAACATCGTCGAACAGCAGTTACCTCATCCACCGCTACTAATTGTGTTTACAGTCCAGGAAGAGGCTGGCATGTGTGGTGCAGGTGGATTTGATAGTTCGCGCTGGCCCGCAAAATATGGCATCGTATTTGACAATGCCTTCGATGCAGGCGTCGTTGTCTCACAGGGAGCCGCATACAAAGCATTCGATATCACCATCACAGGTCGCACTGGGCATCCTGGGAAAGACCTTTCGCACACAGTCAACGCCTTAGAAATTTATCGCCGAGCGCACTATCCAATTGGTGTGCTTGCTAACGACCAAACGCGCATTAGCATAGGTCGCATTTCCGGTGGCAGCGCACGCAATGCGATACCTGCAAAGCTTGTCCTCGAAGGTGAGTTACGCAGTTTTGAGTCGGCAGAACGCATACAGCAGTATGAACACGATATTCAGCGCGAATTTGAACAAACGGCACAGCAGCTTGGTGGAAGTGCAACAATCACCTTCACGACGCATACAGATGGCTATATGATAGATGAACATGAATCATTGCTGCAAACATACAAAGCAGTCTTGGAGCAACGTAGCGAGCAATTGCGTTTACAACCAACCTTTATCGGCAGCGATACAAGTGGCTTCCGACCAAACATCAAAGCGTTCACGCTCTCGACGGGTGTCATGAATGAGCATTCAACCGAAGAATACGTAGCATTGGCTCCGCTCGAACAGATTGTGCAGGATACACTGCAGGTCTTGAAGAACGTCCGAATTGTAGGGGTCTAATTCTATTACACCCTCGTGGCAATCCACAATTTCGGGGAACCTGTTGTCACTTTGCAGCAATCCCTCCAACATAGTCCATTGCCACAAGGGTGTAATAGAATTAGACCCCTACAATTCATTTCATGCGTTTAGTGTTTTCGTGCTTGTTCATAGTATTGATAGCCCAATTGAAGTAGCTGTTTTACTCATATCTCACTACCCCGCGAAATCCAGATTCGTGGGTTGATCTGGAAATAAATTTGTCGGGTCTAAGTCTGTAGCGGGTGTATCAGCCGTGACTTCAGCAAACTGTATACTACTTGATAAAGCACTACCTGACAGCTTACACAACGCTGCGCCTGGAAAATATGATATAGTTCTTGCAGTGTTTCCTCTTTGTGATACGTAGAGTCTTCTATGGGCATCTCTGAAGGAGTTACCAATGGACGTAGTCGTCAAAACTTTGCATGGCGCAGTACGTGGCAACATAAGCGAAGGCATTCATGTCTTTAAAGGCGTTCCCTACGCTGCTCCCCCGTTTGGCAAGAATCGTTTTCAACCCCCACAACCTGTTGAGCCATGGGACGGTGTACGTGACGCCTTGAATTATGGCCCTACCGTTCTCAAACCACCGTATTTCCCTCCATTCGACGCCTTGTTGCCAGAACCAGCTATTCCCGGCGAAGAAAGCCTCAACGTAAATATCTGGTCCCCCAGTACAGAGCAAACCGGATTACCAGTGTTGGTCTGGATTCATGGTGGTGGCTTCGCGAACGGCTCCGGCGCGGTTCCTACCTATGACGGAAGTCGTTTCGCACGCGATGGGGTCGTTTGCGTCACAATCAATTATCGTCTGGGGGCCGACGGATTTCTCTTCTTAAACGAAAAGAATGTGAACCTTGGCATCCTTGATCAAGTCACCGCGCTCAAGTGGGTGCAGGAAAATATCGCAAATTTTGGTGGCGATCCCACCAACGTCACTGTCGCTGGAGAATCGGCTGGCGCGATGAGTGTTGGAACATTACTCTCAATGCCACGCGCAAAAGGCTTATTTCGTCGCGCTATCACCGAAAGCGGAGCGGGACAGCATGTTATCTCTTCCGCAACAGCACAACGCGTCAGCCAGTATTTCGCGGAAAAACTTGGTGTCGCGCCAACTGCTGAGGCTCTCGCAACCGTTCCAGTGAATCGCTTACTGGAAGCACAAATAGAGTTAAGTGCCGATGTTTTCAATAAGCCCAACCCGGCATTGTGGGGTGAGGTCGCCGCGAATCAGATGCCTTTCGAGCCGATTGTTGACGGGGAGATCATTCCCATGATTCCAATCAAGAACATAGTAGCCGGGAACAGTGCAGGTGTTGATGTGTTAGTTGGCACCAACGC
>CAXTWV010000337.1:2582-5647 GCA_964248005.1 uncultured Ktedonobacteraceae bacterium
GCCTGTCACGCAGCCGAAATTGCCTTCGTTTTTGACACGCTTGAGCAAGAAGGCAATGAACCTCTGTTGGGTGCCAACCCACCACAGCAGCTTGCCGACACCATGCACAAAGCCTGGGTGTCCTTTATTAGTACAGGCAATCCTGGCTGGGCAAAATATGACCTTGAGAATCGAGCAACAATGCGCTTTGATACGACATCAGAGGTTATAAACGACCCACATGCAGTCGAACGTAAGCTATGGGAAGACCTCCGCTAGTCTTGCTTTTTAATTCAAGACAGCAAGTGAGATGCGAGTGACACACGTCGCTCGCACCTCACTTGCTGTCTTTATATACAACCTTCTCATCTCTCTTCAGCACCTTGCTCATATGGCATAAAACAGCACTCATCTGTGTTACTATAATCAAAAGCACTCATCATTAAAAGCAAGCGAGGATATTCTATTATGGCAAAAGTTTATGGCACTATTATTATTGGGTCGGGGCCGTCAGGGTATACCTCGGCGATTTATGCGGCACGCGCCAACCTGTCAGTGCTGATGTTCCAGGGCTATCAGGTGGGTGGTCAGTTGATGACGACGAGCGAGGTTGAGAACTATCCAGGCTTTGAAGAGGGCATTCTTGGTCCTGAGATGATGGAGAAGTTTGAGCAACAAGCACGTCGCTTCGGCACAGAGATGATGGCGGAAGATGTGATAGCAGTCGATTTCAGCAAACGTCCCTTCACCGTGACAACCGACTCCGGTGACTATCAGGCCGAGTCGATTATTATCTCGACAGGTGCCAGCGCGAAATGGCTTGGTCTACCGAGTGAGAAGCATCTGCAAGGACGTGGCGTCACAGCTTGCGCAACCTGTGATGGTTTCTTCTTTAAGAAGAAAGATGTGATTGTCGTAGGTGGTGGCGATACCGCGATGGAGGAGGCAACATTCTTGACACGCTATGTCAACCATGTCACACTCATTCACCGTCGTGATAGTTTCCGCGCAAGTAAGATCATGCAAGACCGTGTAAATAATAACCCGAAGATTAGCGTTCTGATGAATACAGAGGTCGTTGAGGTGCTAGGTGATGATGCCGTAACAGGTGTGCAACTGCGCAACGTGCAAACGGGCGAAGAACATAAACTGCTAGTACAGGGTGTGTTTGTCGCGATTGGACATCAACCAAATACAGCTTTGTTCAAAGACGTTCTGGATATGGATGCCGCTGGCTACATCATACCAAAAGAAAACACCATGACCAATATTCCCGGCGTCTTTGCGGCTGGCGATGTCACCGACCATCGCTATCGGCAGGCAATCACGGCGGCTGGTGACGGTTGTCGTGCTGCTATCGACATGGAACGGTGGCTAGAAGATACGCAAGGCGAGATTGTCGGAGTAGAAAACTGGAACTAATCTCTAGCAAAGAACAAAAAGAGGAGGCTATTAACGCCTCCTCTTTTTTATTGGTTTATGAGAAAACTGTTAATATTACCTCATGTTTTAATGGTTAACGATTTAATCTGCAATTAATATAAGCAATAGTACCTTTTATGCAATGTTAGCACTCACCTCCTGCATCGTCACCATAAATAGAATGTAACCATTTACACTCATCTATATCATTCAGTGAGGTGCATGTGCTTTCGTATAACAAAAAAGAGGGAACTGATCAACGTCAAACATTCACCCGTGTCAAGCTCATACGGGTAGACAAGCAGGTTGAGGAGCAAGGGAATGCTTACGAACTACAATCTATCGAACGTGCTAAGCAGGAGACACCAAATCCTTCCGAAATACCAGTCACACCAGATACATCATCCCCACGCACGTGGCGTACTTTATTACGCTCACCCATTGCCCAGGGGATAGTAGGAATACTCATAGGTATTGGCTTACTCGTCGCAGTCGCGCACTTCGTAGATATACCTACGACGTTACATATTATTGCACGCAATCTTACGACCCCACAGGGCATTCTTTTCACGTTCCTGGCAAGTGTCATATTTGTCACAGCGTTCTGTTTCCGTGCGTTGCGCTGGAAATTCTTTTTGAATCCAGTGCGCAAGGTTGGAGCCATCAAAATTATCCAACTCTTCTTAATCGGCGTATTTTTGAACTTCGTGCTACCAATTCGCGCAGGCGAACTAGCCAAAAGTCTTGTGCTGAAGCGCATTTCACATATTCCACTCAATCAATCATTGCCAACAATTGCGATGGATAAGGCAATGGACTTACTACCCGCGCTTTTTCTTGTCGCGCTTATACCATTTCTTGGTATACAAATGGACAAGATAGTCTGGTCTATCCTGGGATTAGCCAACGCGGGTCTTATTGGACTAATACTGTTTGTTGCACTAGCAGGCTGGAAACGTTCGCTTGCTATTCGCCTACTACAACTCATCACAAAAATTCTTCCTAATTTTTTGAAGAAAAAAGTTGAAGCATTTGTGATCGGGTTTGTTGATACGTTGCTTTTAAGTGCGAAGCAACCAAGAACACTCATCATAGCAGTGCTCCTTACAGGCATCGCGGTTTTTTTCGATGGTCTGTACAACTTCTTTGCATTCTGGGCGATTGGACATCCAATCAGCATTACCCAGGCACTGTTTGGCTATATGCTCTTCAACCTGTTTTATATTCTGCCCAACCCACCGGGACAAGTCGGAAGTAATGAGGTTGTAGCTCTGGTCATCTTTAGTGGCATCCTGCATATTCCAGCAGAGAGCGTTACGGCAATGGTTGTGCTCTTCCATCCATGGTCGGGTCTGCTCATGTGCGGAATGGGTATGGGATGTCTTAGTATATTGGGTGTTTCATTATCCAGCGCGGTAAAGGTGCAGACAGAAGGCGAACAAGCATTCGCTTCGGCTGATAGATAGAAGAATATCAATATTTTTTTGACCATGAGGAATGATCCTTTGTTCATTCCTCATGGTCAAAAAAATATCTTGCTATAATTACGACTCATCTGTATACTAGTGATATCATACCTCGATTGGCAGGCACATCTATTGTTCCGCTATTTTTCGGAGGGCCAACAACCTATGGAGATGACCGATAGGCCAGATATCAGTGTA
>CAXTWV010000338.1:0-5604 GCA_964248005.1 uncultured Ktedonobacteraceae bacterium
CAACCGTCTCTGAAATTCAGGCATCCAAAGCCTGGACGAAGAAATCAGCGATTGTACTTGTCTGGGACGAGAACGACTATACCGGAGATACCGGTTGCTGCCACAGTCCAACAGGAGTAAATGGAGCGGTCCTCGGAGGAGCCGACGCCCCACTCATCGTAATTCCTTCCAAGGGTGCTTATCACAAGGTTGATAGTACAACTCAAGCCAATCATTACAGCTTGCTAGCAACAATCGAAAAGCTGTGGGGATTAGGCTACCTGGCAAACGCAAAGGGCTTTAGTGACAAACAGCTCCTGACCAAGCTCTTCTAATAGAAGAAGGACCTGTAGGGACCGATTTATCACGTCCTTGTCGGCATGTTAATTGCTAAGAGGACGTGATAAATCGGTCCCTACAGGCGTTTCGTTTCTTAAAAATCCCCCTTGCTAAAAGCTTGACATATAGCCTTCCCTTATGTTATACCTTACCTATCGGTAAGTAACAGACTAACTAGAGGCGCATACGTGGCAGAACGACAACAGCACAGAGACGGACGCACAACAGATACACGACAGCTTATTCTCAAAGAGGCGGAGAAACTGTATTACGCAGGTGGCTATGATCATATCAGCTTGCAGGTCATCGCTGACCATTTGCAGATCAGCAAGGCGGCCCTCTTTCACCATTTCAAGAACAAACGCGAACTCTTCTTTGAAATGCTGTTACTGATTCTTGCTCATATGCGCGAAATGTTCGAGTCTGTTATTAACGAGGAGGGTTTGTCAACGCGTCAAAGACTCTACCTTATTATGCAACGCCTAGCGCAAGAGTCAATGTTTGATATGACGCGTTTTCAGCGCGAGGAGTATCCACTTTTAGAGCCTGAACAGCAGCACAAAATAGAGAAGAGATGGCATACAGATATGTTTGACATTGTGCAGAAAGTCTTTCGGGAGGGCATTGAGCGAGACGAACTGCGTGTTCACGATGTCGCTCTAGCAACATATCTCTTTCTTAATATGTGTCTTTTTCTGCCATACACGAATAATCCAGCGAACATTGAAACAAGGGGAAATAATCGAAGCGAGTACATTAACTCGCTCTTAGATATATTGTTGAATGGGCTTGGCAAAAAGTGACCCCAAAGCACACCGTATGTTGTCTCTTTTTTTGAACAAGAAACTTACCTATCGGTTGGTAACACATTGAGATTTTCAGGAGGAATTTCTTCATGATTACACGCATTCTACACACAATCACGGATGCCGCCTCATCGCGTCGTGGCAAATTTGTGACAATTGGCGTATGGCTACTCATTGCGGTTGTCCTTGTATTGGTAGCCCCTAAGCTTACCGATATATATGACAACTCAGGAACTGGCAGTATTCCCTCTAACGCACCCTCAACAGTTGCACAAAAGCTGCAACTCAAAGAGTTTCCGAGTAGTCGTGGTACACCTGCAATCCTTGTCTTTTATGACCATGCAGGGTTGAGTAGCGATGATCTGGCAAAAGCAAAACAGGTCAGCGACTGGCTCACATCGTCACAAAAGCCAAATGCGGTAACAACTGTGCTATCGAGTTACACAGTGCCACAAGCCGCCAAGCAACTCATGTCAAAAGATAACACGACACTGACAATGGTTGCATCGCTCAAAGATACGGCGACCAACGATGTGATTACGAGCAACGTAAAAGCTATCCGTGACTACCTGACAAATGTCACGAAGAGCACACCACTGCAAGCTCACGTCACAGGTCCAGCTGGTATTTCCGTTGATGCAGGTCTGATCTTTGCTGGTACTGATCTACCGTTGTTACTCGGTACGGTTGGGTTGGTGCTCTTCTTGCTCATTCTGCTCTATCGCTCGCCAATCCTGGCATTCCTGCCATTACTTGGTGTCGGGTGGGCTTTGCAAATCGTGGATGCACTGCTTGGCTTTGCGGGGAAAGCAGGCTTTTTTAGCATCAGCCAGCAGGCAACGTCTATTATGACCGTGCTGCTCTTCGGTGCGGGAACGGATTATAGCATCTTTATCGCATCGCGTTTCCGTGAAGAACTTCTGGTCACGCAGGACAAATATGCAGCAATGCGTACCACGATGAGGGCGGTTGGCGAGGCAATCACTTCAAGCGCAGGTACCGTCATTCTTGCCCTACTCACCCTCATCTTCACTTTTATCGGTCTCTACAATTCACTTGGACCAACGCTTGCCATTGCGGTTGCGGTCATGCTGCTAGCAGGTTTAACCCTTGTTCCTGCACTGCTAGTCTGGCTTGGACGCGCGGCATACTGGCCTTTTGTGCCACGCTACAATCCAGAGGCAGCAGCAAAACCGGATGTTACATCGCTACATGGCTTCTGGGGTCGTCTTGGTGCGTGGACAGCAAAACATCGCATCGCGGCGGTTGTGTCTAGCATCGCCCTACTAGGTATCTTCACGCTTGGCAATATTGGCTCACAGCCGAGCTATAACTTTTTGACCGCCTTTAGAAAACCAACCGACTCCGGTACTGGCTTCAGTATTCTACAGAATCACTTTCCCGCTGGCACACTCGCGCCAACAACGGTGCTAGTACAACTGCACGGAGAGTCACCTGACATATACAAGCATCTTGCACAAATTGATGCGATCAACGTTGCCTTGCAAAGAGTCTCCGGTGTCGCGACGGTGCAAGGCCCAATGCGTCCTGATGGCAACACACCAACTGTTGACCCAACAACACTGCAAAACGCGATAGCCTCGCTCCCCGAAAGTGTGCGCAACGCTATTCGCTCCGGGAAAGCACCTGCACAATGCGAGGGACCTCAGTGTCCACCACCGAATCCACAATTAGACGCGATTATTGGTGCCTATGCCGCGAGTACGCAAGATGTGTCACCTGACAATAGCACAGTACAATTCTCGGTTGTCTTGAAAGACGACCCCTACTCTGTCAATGCTATCAACCGCATCGCGCCTTTACAGGATGCTTTGAACAAGGCATTGAACGATAATTCACTAGGCAGCAATGCAGCGACAAAAGGCGATGCCTACTTCTCTGGACAAACCGCTTTGTTAGCAGACACAGCACAGTATAACCAGCATGACACGCTCCTGATTGTGCCTGCCGTGCTCGTGCTTGTGGGTATCATCCTGGCATTGTTGTTGCGTAGCCTTATCGCGCCACTCTACTTGCTTGGGGCGGTCACGCTCAACTACTATGCATCAATCGGGTTATGCGGTTTCTTCTTCCAGCGTATACAAGGGCAGGATGGTTTCAACTATGTTGTACCGTTGTATACCTTCATTTTCCTGGTCGCGTTGGGTGCCGACTACACTATCTTTCTCATGACGCGAGTACGCGAGGAATCGCAACGGCACGGACTTGAGCAAGGCGTACCCTATGCCGTGTCACGTACAGGTGGAGTCATCACTTCTGCTGGCCTGATTCTCGCGGGTACCTTCGCGGTGTTGACAACGCTCCCATTGACAATTCTCTATCAGTTTGGCGTCTGTGTCGCCGTAGGTATTCTGCTCGATACGTTTATTGTGCGCGGCCTACTTGTGCCAGGACTAGTCTTGCTGCTCGGCAAATGGAACTGGTGGCCTGGTCGCCTCGACTCTGTACATCTCGCAGAAACCGATGTCGCACCACAGGTTGCCCTCGCCGGGAAAAGCGAATAACAACGTTCTAGTAACAGATATTGATTTTTGTCATTCCATAGTGTATACTCCGATCATCTATTCAAGATGAACATCCTTATACAAGAAAACGTCAAAGCGTATAAATAAAGAGGAGCGGAGAAGATGATTACACGTGTACTTGGAACACATGGTCCTGAAGTATCGGCCATTGGTTTGGGCTTATCGGGCATGTCTGACGCACATCAGGCTGAAAGCATCGAGACTGTCCACGTCGCGCTCGATAGTGGTATCACCCTGCTTGACACAGCCGATTTCTACGAGATGGGAGATAACGAGATGCTGCTACGCGACGCCTTGCGTGGAAGGGCACGCGAGCAGGTCATCATCAGCGACAAGTTTGGTTCGCTGCGCGACCCAGATGGTCGCTTTATTGGCTCCGATGGGCGTCCTGCCTCTGTCAAGAACTTTCTTGCCTACACCTTGCGCCGACTTGGGACCGATTACGTTGACATCTATCGTCTCGCACGCCTTGATCCGAACGTGCCGATTGAAGATACCATTGGTGCTATCGCGGACATGGTAAAGGCCGGGCACGTTCGTTACATTGGCCTCTCCGAAGTCGGCTCCGCCACGATACGACGCGCACAGGCGGTGCATCCCATTTCCGACCTACAGATCGAGTACTCGCTGCTCTCACGCGACATTGAGACAGATATTCTTCCCACCTGTCGCGAACTTGGCATCGGGATAACTGCTTATGCTGTCCTGTCACACGGCCTGCTCAGCGGACATTGGTCGAAAGAGCACTCACCTGCGCTTAGTACTTTCCAGAGTATTAGTCCTCGCTTCAATGGAGCTAACCTCGATCACAATCTTGCCCTTGTCGAGGCATTACGCCCGATTGCACAGGCAAAAGGAGCAACCATCTCACAGCTTGCTATTGCCTGGGTGCTTGCACGCGGACAGGATATTGTGCCAATAGTCGGAGCACGTCGGCGCGAGAGCCTCAATGGGTCCTTAAAGGCCCTCGACCTGACGCTGACAGCCGATGACCTGACCCAGATCGAGCAGGCCATCCCAGCAGGAGTAGCCGCGGGCGAACGCTATCCCACGCCGTTGATGGCTCTACTCGATAGCGAACGAGGCCGAGAGCAAAACCGATGACCGACGAACCACTCACTCCCGAACGTATTCTCGAAGCGGCGGAGCAGGTCCTCCGCCGCTTCGGACTTGCCAAAACGACAGTTGTCGATGTTGCCCGCGCCCTTGGTGTGAGTCACGGTAGCATCTATCGACACTTTCCGAGCAAAGCAGCACTACGCGATGCCGTCGCCGAACACTGGCTGGCTGAAAAGTCGGTGCCACTTATCGCAATAGTGAACGAGGAAGGGCCTGCCCCAGGACGCCTCCGCCGTTGGCTCAATCATCTGTTCTCCACTCAACGGAAATATGCGCTTGACGACCCAGAGTTATTCGCGACCTACAAGGAGCTTGCTAGCGAGGCAAGGGATGTCGTCAAGGCACACGTCGATTCCCTCACCGAGCAAATCACTCATATCATTATCGATGGAGTCGCCCAAGGTGAGTTTGCCACCGAGAATCCTTTCGTTACTGGTCAGGCAGTGCTCACCGCAACAACTCGCTTCCACGATCCGGTCCACGCCGCCGAGTGGTCGAATCCCGACATCGATGCCGCGTTCGACGGCGTTTTGTCCCTGATTCTGGTCGGCCTTCGTCCACGAACCATCCCGCAAAAATGAACGAACGGCTAGATTACCAATATTGATTTGATGGCTTGTCATAAGGACCAGATGATACAGTTTAACAAATTGGTATGGATAGCTTGTAGGGACCGATTTATCACGTCCTCGTCCGCGTTTCGATTGCCGACGAGGACGTGATAATGCAGGTTAACAAATTACTTTGGGAATTCTACGGACGCCCACAAGGGGCTACCCTACTATACTTTGTGGGCGTAGCCCACAAAGTATAGT
>CAXTWV010000339.1:0-5601 GCA_964248005.1 uncultured Ktedonobacteraceae bacterium
AAGGATTGCCACGTAACCGCTACGTAAAATAAGCATGCACGTGAATAAAGGTGCTTGAGTATGAATGGACCGAACAACAACACTAGGATATAATGGCAAAAAACTAAAGGGGTATAATGATGTCTGGAAAAGAACTGTTTCAAAGATATATGGAGCAACCTCCTGAGAAACTACCTCAATTCCTTCAAGCTCTTTCGTGGGAAGATGTGACGGCAATGGGAGAGGAAATGACAAAGCGAGCAAAGGAGGCTCGTGCTGCTGGTGACACCGATTCCGTTCTCAATCTCGTGAGTCGGTCTCTTCCCTTCCTTGAATATTTTGAGAAAAAATAGATGATAACTTCACACCACTGACGTAGCATTGTTGTTCGGTCCATTCATACTCAAGCGTTATAAAAAGTTGTTCAGCACAAGAATAGCTTCAACGTAAGGTCTACGTACATACTACACAAATGCAGAAATGCATATTTCCGCATTTGTGTAAGAGATCATATCCATCCTTCATTGGGTATCAATGCGAGTGGCTCCGGTATCCAACCACTCTGTTCTGGTATCTTCCTACGTGCGAGGTAGCAGGAACATTCCTCATAGTCTTCAAACTCCTCACACACAGTCTCCTGATACAACTCACCTGTCACAAGCCAGCCCTCTATCGTCTGTAGAGTAAGAAAGCCTTCACCCCCTGTATACATCGCGCCAGCACTTGAACTTAATGAGAGAGCAACCTTGAGTGGATACGTAATCGTATTCGGCATAGCAGATTACACCCCTCCTGTATCGTCACCACAACTCATATCAGTTCATTGCCGCGCAGACGAGCACGACCCTCTTCAAGTGAGAGTGGAGGTTCAGACGCAGCTTGTTTCAGTGGCTGTGGATTGAGACTTCCCACCACATAGTGCTGTGGAGGATACTGATGCGCCCATTCTGCACGCCCGTCACCTTGAGATGCCTCCGCGTCAAATATCTCGTCCTTCTGCCCATAGAGCCAGTCAAGTAACTGAGCCGTTCCCTGAGCATCGAGCATATGTTGCCCCTTCGGGGTCGTGATAATTAAACGACCATCGGCCCAACGAAACGTCAGGCCACCATGCGTCATACTGTCCATATCGTGTCTTCCTTCCAGCTCCCCTTCGTGTATCGCTATCCCTTCCATTATAAAAGCATCTGTCCAGAGAGCACCAATGAAGTATGCTATACTTCTGTTACAGAGGCTTCATATGAAAGGAAATACCTATGTTTGAAGACGGTGAAGAGAACCTTTTCGATGACGACTCAGACTACGACTACTACTCATCTCCGCAGCGTTTGGGGAAAGCAGGTATCACGGTTCCCTGCACAAACGCACTGATTGCCGTACTCACAAGTGCATTTCGACCTGAAAAGATAATAGCAGTGATAGGAGACTTTGGGTATGGCAGTAGTCATAGCGTTCTTTTCGTTCTCTGGGACTGGCTCTATACAGGAGTGACAATCATACCCGATGGCTTTGGTACACACGGTGGCGAAGGTGGAGGAGGCTTGTCAACAGCATTAGGACTTATCAAGTTTTACCAAGTACCACTTTTAGAAATATGGGTAGACGACCAACAAACATTTAGAGAACTTGCCCAAGGAACGCTCACGAAAAAGGTGTTTCATCACCTACGAAAAGCACAGAGCTACAATTGGAATTTCTATCCTGTAAACGAAGTGCAAAAAGTAAAGAGCAAGGGAACCTCTCGCCTGGAAGTGAAAAGGCAAGACTACGGCGACACGCTGACTATTCAACTCCCATAAGCTCTACAATTAGGGACAGCGAAGGTCAAGCGGTCTATTCATACTCAGAACCTATACACGCGAGAGCGATCAGAGTAGATCAGCACCTTCAGATAGTTGAGAGGATTGGACAAACACAAAATTTTGCGTATACTATTCTCTAGGAGGTGTATTTCTCTTCAGAAAGTAGGAGTAAAACCATGAAAACAGGATATATAAAGCTATTACTCATTGCCATTGGCGTTGTCATGCTGGTTTTTCTCCTCTTGCAGTTCATACCCTGGAGGATACTTGCACTCCTTCCCCTAATTGGCATGTTGCTTTTTGTCTTCTTCGCTTACTTACGACCATATCTGCTTGAAGGGCGAAAAGCAAGCACCCCCGAATATCAGCCACCGCCGCAGCTCAGCCAAGAACCTGCGACATCATCAGAACAAGAAGCATACCCAGACACACAAGAAGGGTACAATCAACGCCTGCAACACTACCAAGAGGGCTATCAAGCTCCACACGCTCAGCAATACTACGAGAAGAGCAGTTCACCAGAACAAGAGGAGCTGCCGGACTACGAACAGCCTCAAATGCGCTACCCAGAGCAACTCCCCCCGATGACAACGTACTAATGCCGAGGAGGAGAAACACGGGGGAGAGGCCACTACGTAGCGGTTACGTAGTAGAGGAATACAAAGTGGGTAGCCCCGATAGAGGGGCTACCCACTTCCGTATCACAGTGAAATTGTAGTTATGCCACTACTTCTTGACTGATTGTCTCTCTTACTATCCAATCTTCGTAGCTTTGAATTCCCTCAACGATTTCCGTTGCGAGAATTTCAGGCACATCATAGGTGTGCTTCTCTTTAATTGCTTCCTCAACCTCATGATATAAGCTTTTTCGTGTTTTCGCAGTGCATACCCACTCTTGAGCGTTCTCTATTTTTCCTTGCCACCAATAGACGCTCGTGATTGGGCCAGATATCTGCACACATGCTACTAATCTCCTTGCAACGAGGGTTGTCGCAATGTTCTCGGCTGCTTCTTTTGAATCTATCGTGGTGTGTACCTCAATGAAGTTAGTCATTAGTTTATCCTCGGTAATTGTTTGAATACGTCCTTACTCAGTACTTTGATAGCCGGTTCTCTAAACCATTTTTCTGGCGTTCTTTGATATATTTGTAGTACCTCATTATATCGCTTTTTACTTCCTATTTCTATTGCCATAGCCGCTGCCTGTGTGAGCGTATCTGTATATATCTCTAATTCACCTAATACTCTAGCCGCATCAGCTTGGTACACAAGTGTTTCATTTGTGCATCGTGCTGATAATGAGCTTGCTCCAATGCTCTGCAGGAGTGCTTTACTTGCTTTTTTCTGATATCCTCTGTCTGATTGATACTCGACTAGCTCTAAGTACGTTTTACCTTCCCACTGATAAAGAGTAGTGAGTCCACATTCAGCATACGTGTAACTTGGATCAAGTTCGGGATCTGATGGGAAATGATTGTGCGCAAGCCCTAAGTAGTAGAGTGCATTTTGCTCATCGTTGCATTGCGCGTATGCCTCACCTAGTCCCATAAGAATATCGCTTTTTATAAGGGAGTCATCGTTACCTAGTATGTGAAGCCCTTCTAAGAATACAGATATAGCTTTCTCTGGTTGTCTTGGCTGATAGCAGAACGAAAGTGTATAACCAAGATACATAAGTGCTGCAGCTTGTAGTTTGTTGTCTCCTGATATTTTGCTATATCTAATGGCGTCTTTGCAGTGGCCTTCGCGCGCTGTGAAGTTCAGGCGATGCATTGCTATGATCGCCTGTAGTATAGATGTTTGTGTCGCTATTCGTGCCGCTTCTTGTTGATACTTTGATGGGCGTAAAGCTATTGTTGTAAGGAGTGGCACATATTTGGGAAGTATCTCATTAACTGCTGTGAGTCCTTTTGTATTGAGCAGGTGCCAACATGCAGTAACACTCGCAGAGCATTGAGGAAGAAATTCCTGTGCTATCATGTCCGGTGCTACACCACGACTGTAGGAAAGTAGAGTTGTGGGTAGTGCTGCTATGGTTATAAGTGCCTGTCTTCTCGATATGCCTTGCTGTTCTTGCGCTTCATACTGGTTAAGTGCTTCATCCATTGCTTTTATCTCCTGGTTTATCATGGTTTGAATCTCATCATGGAGAAATGCTTGCCTGCTCCAAATGTTAATCATAGCAAATATTTGTGCTTGTCTTACTCCAAACCATGTAGCCCAGTCTTGGCTCTCTTCTTCTGAGTATCTATTTGTTGCTGTTGGAAGCAATATTTCTTGCTTCTTACTTACGATTATGATAGAGGTGTTCTCTATTTGCTCTTCAGCAAGGAAGCCTAACTCTTCGGGTGTTTTGTTAAAAAGGGCACATATTTTTCTACGATAGTAGTGACTTGGGCTATACGTTCCTCGTTCCCACCGTTGCCATGTGGTTATATCTGCAACCCCTGCAGCTTGACACGCTTCTGATTGCGTCCAGTTCTTGGCTAGTCGCGCACCTTTGAGTTGTAAATTAGGACTTCCTTGACTCATATATATACCCCTACTAATGGTAATTGTACGAATTTTGCGTTTATAGTCAAATGCATTTAGGGTATGAGAAGTAGAACATGAAAAGTGCCGTATAAGTGCCGTATTTTACGGCATGATTTGGGCTGATTGTATGCCGTATAAGTGCCGTGCTGGTGCCGTTCAAAAATACTCCAAAACAAAGGATACTACTATCAGACAAACAAACGCATAAAGCGTTAACACTCGGCGGAATGATGTAGGTAGGCATCACTACCATACACAAGTGTACCTGTTAAGCAGAGAAACATCAATACATTACGGAGGTGTGCAATGGGCAACACATTTATGGACCTTGCAGTAACGCTCAATCTCTGGTTTCTCCTCACCTTGATGCTTATAGCTTTCATTCTCGGAATGGTCATAGCCTTCCGTATGAGCGCGAACCGTAGTTACTACCACGATATTCGCTAGTGAGGTGGGTATGACACCATTAATGTTTGCAGCGTGGATGATCGTTATGTTCCTCTTCGGCTTTATCGTCCACTGGATCACATCTAGTGGAGATAGAAAGACGCTTCGACGCTACCGACGACATGCTCAGCAATTGAACACGCTAGAGCTGCAGCGTCAATCATTAGAATCGGAACGTAGACGATGGGGTGAGCGATGAAACTGCGGCAGTTACGGGTCATCTTGCGACAAGCTGGTTTTGTGGCTCGCCAAAACGGGACAAGTCACCAAGTATGGACACATCCACACCAACCTGGGTGTAGGATTGTATTAGCTGGTCACGATGGGCAAGACGCTCCAAAATACCAAGTCAAAAGAGTGCATCGACTATGTAAAGTCAAATAACTCAAGATATATAGATGCACTCATTAACATGAATTTTGTGTAACATATGAAATTGTTCTTTGTTTTACTTGCTTTCTTTTGTTTCATTATGTATACTGCTTAGTAACAGAGGATGTACCTCTGAAAAGAAAGTAGGCAGTATGTTGATGGCACAATCTAACGAGCCTGTCTCGAATGAAGAGTGGGTACCGCTCACCCAAGCAGCAACAGAGATAGGGATATCAGCCGCTAAACTGTCTCGTATGGCAAAAGAGGGAAGGGTCAAGACTCAGAAAGACCCATACGATGAGCGGAAAACGTTAGTTGATCTTGTAGAATTGCATCAAATCTTCCCTAAGCGTCAGTAGTTTAGCAATAAAAAATACTCTTGGGTTTAACTCGGTCGGCAAACTTTGTACTACCCAAGAGGCGGGAATACCGCCCAAGCATTGTACTAGGATTAGTGCTGTTTGGC
>CAXTWV010000340.1:0-2665 GCA_964248005.1 uncultured Ktedonobacteraceae bacterium
GGCGAGGTCAGTCTCTTTTTCCAGGCCAGCCAGACGCGCTTCCGCGATCTGGAAGTCTCACCACCAACAGAATAACAGGGGGTGGACACCTATGCATCATAGAAACAATATTCATACCGACGACCTGTCTTCCTTTGCGGGCTTCCCTTCGGGGAAAAATCCGTTTGTGCCAATACCCGAAATCTTCTTTACGCAAGTGTTACCGGAGATTGAGGATAGTGCCGAATTAAAAATTACGCTCCACTTGTTCTGGCTCCTGGCACAAAAGCAGGGCAATCCACGGTGTACTAGTGACCGTGAATTGCTCTCGGATGCCACGTTGCTCCGCAGCCTACGACGGCGCGGCGATCCACGCCCGGCCGAAGAGCGGTTGCGGCAAGGGTTAGATCAAGCTGTGACACGGGGCACGCTGTTACGTATTCACTTGAAATTGGTGAGCGAGGGCAGAGACGGAGCCGAAACTATCGTCTGGTATTTCTTCAACACGGCTCGCAGTCGTAAGGTCGTGGCGGAATTACAGGGAGGTGAAATGATTCCTGTGCGCTTGCTCAATCCAGTAGAGCAACAAGATGAACAGGAGAATAGTCAGGAAAGCTTGCAAACTATAGAACAAACGGTTGAAAACGGGTATACTAGTAGTCAAGAGCATATATCATCGCGCCACGCACACAATGTTCAGGTGCAAATAGAACGTCCTAATATTTTTGTATTATATGAGCAAAATATCAGTTTACTTTCTCCGTTAATTGCCGAAGAACTAAAAGATGCAGCAGATCACTATCCGGCGGAATGGATTGAAGCGGCATTCCGCGAAGCAGTTCAGCAGAACAAGCGAAAATGGAGTTATATTCGCGCCATTTTACGGCGTTGGGAAACGGAAGGCAGGCAATCATGGAACGCCTGAATGATATTATGGGTCGGACGACGCAGCGTCGTCCCCACTATTCTGAACAACGACCACCACAATCACAAGGCCAACAGAGTCAGCGACCGAGCCAAACGCAGCAAGGTCAGCAACAGCCTGATATACGTCCAGCTTCGCGTCCACCATTACGTGAGCAGAACGCGCGGCAAGGCCAGCAACGTCCCTATGTGCCACAGAGTCAGCAAGCTCCTGTTAGCCGTAACCAACAGGAACCTACAAACTACGAGGGACGTTCTTATGGACAGCAATCTGCCGTGCGCCCAATACCGACTCGTCCACAACAATCAGCATCACAACGTCCTGCCATGAACAGGTCGAACGCATATTCACCGCAACGTCCAGAGCGACAGATTGTGCCAGAGCAACCAATCGTTCATCCGCTTCAAACGCGACCCATGTATGTACAGCAACATCGTGCCGATGAGTACGCACTTTCACCAGTCGTATCAGCAGATGTCGTCGAGGACTGGGAGGATGAAGAAGACGAAGAAGAGACAGGTATGCAGTACGGCGACTGGGAAGAAGGCGAAAGCGAAGTTGTAATCTACCAGCGTGCCACACCAGAGCCACAAACACGTCCAAGAGGGATGACACCGACACCACAGCCAAGAAATGACTATGGGCAAGCCTACCCACAACACCCACTGGTGACACGTGAACTATCGCGTCCATCGTCAAACCCAGGACCACAGGGCTATGGAACGCGTACTCTGCGTGATGTACAACCGTCTCAACCACCAACACCACCTGTCCGCGTGCAAGAGGTACAGCAGCCTCATCGCTCAACACAGCCACTCAACTCGCGTGTCAGTACTGAACGACCCATAACACAGGGACAAGCTCCACAACACATGCAGCAAAGACCCCTGCGTCAGATTGTGCCCCAGCAAAAGACACAAATGCGAGAGCAAGCGGTTATGCCTTATACGACATCAACAGCACTGCCAGAAGTCTTACCTCTAGCACCTGCTAAAAGTGCATGTCCACGCTGTAAAGGCGCAGGTTATTTGCGTTCCAACGTTCCCTTCGGGCATCCAAACTTCGGCAAACCCCTTGCTTGTGAATGTAAAGAGGCAGAGAAAAAAGAGAAGAGACGCCAGCAGTTGCTTGAACTATCAGATTTAAGTGCATTTCGGGCAAAAAGTCTTACAAACTTTAGCACGCATTTTCCTGGTATGCATCCCACTGTTCAGGAAGCATTTGAAGTTGCGCAAGATTATGCCCAGGACCCTTATGGATGGCTCTTGCTTGTAGGGCCTAATGGATGTGGTAAAACACATTTAGCTGCCTCCATTGCGAACAAATGTCTTGATGGTGGCTCCGTCGTACTCTTTGCAGTAGTGCCTGATTTGCTTGCTCATCTTCGTTCAACATTTGCACCTACCGCTCCAGAAGGCTATGATCAACTTTTCGCAAAAATGCGCGAGGCTGAACTGCTTGTCTTAGATGATTTAGGATCACATCAGAGTTCTCCCTGGGCTAACGAAAAGCTCTTTCAGCTACTAAATTATCGTTACAATTCTCAATATCCCACTGTTATTACCGCAAATAAGGGGGGACTAGGAAGCGTTGACGACCGTGTGCTTTCACGTTTAAGTGATGTCGGTTTGGTTAATACCGTTGTTATGGATGGAGCACAAGATTACCGGCGTCGTAATCCAAGAAGGGATTAATATCCTGCTGTGGGGGGGGGGGGGGGGGGGGGGGGTGGGGGGGGGGGGGGGGGGGGCGCACCAGGGG
>CAXTWV010000340.1:2675-5596 GCA_964248005.1 uncultured Ktedonobacteraceae bacterium
TTGGGTGGGGGGGTTTGCCCCCCACCCCCCCCCCCTCACATATCTTAAACCCCCACAGCAGGATATTAATCCCTTGACATTTCTCCATATTTCAGTTAAAATTATGACTAGCAAGTCATATCATTATTCTTTAGTCAAAATCACAAGTACGAGTCAGTAGGGATGCATATGGTGCAAGATGTGGACATACCGCGCCGCTCTCTCAAAGAGAGGCAGCGACAGGAACGCGAAGAACTTATCCTGCAAGCTTCGGAAGAGGTATTGCTTGAAAAAGGCTATCAAGATGCCTCTATGGACGAGATTGCAGCGCGTGTAGGCATCGCGAAAGGGACGCTTTACTTGCATTTTGCTGGCAAAGAAGATTTGGTGATTGCCCTCGTTGAACGCGAGATGCAAACATTTCTTAAGGTGATAGAAGACGCTATTGCTTCTCATACAACAGCACGTGCTACATTAGAAGCTATACTTCGTGTTATGTATACAGGATTGCTAGGGCAACGTTTTCAACTGCTCTCCTCTCTTGTAGAGAGCGTGGATACACGCACGCAAATCATGGCAAAAAGAGAGAAGTTACGTACTGTAAAAGAGCATGTCACACAGGCCATCACACACCTGCTAGAACAGGGGAAGGCTACAGGCGAGTTTGACCGCACGCTACCAATGTCGGTGATGCTCAGTACCTTCTTTACGCTACTCCCTCGGCGTGGGTCTGAACTGTATACTGGACATATAGCGTCCGACGAACTGATAACACACCTGATACATTTTTACTTTAAAGGCATTGCTGCTCTGTAGGAACTGATTACTGGTGCATCCGCTAAATACGTAGGGACCGCACATTGCTTCGCTCGTGCTGAGGACGCGATACATCGGTCCCTACAGATATGTACCAATCTGTTAAACAGGATACTCAGTCCCTATGATACATTAAGATAAGGATTTTTCTATGCAAGTACCTGTATCCACTGCCCCACGAACGATAGGCAATGTTCCATATAAGTGGATTGTTGCCCTTGTCGTGATTTTTGGGTTATTCATGACCATCCTGGATGGTACGATTGTCAATATCGCTATTCCGCGTTTGCAAACCGTTTTTGGCGTGACACTTACCAGCGTGCAATGGGTTTTGACCGCCTACACATTGGTGCAAGGAGTCGCGACACCACTAACCGCGTATCTATCGCAACGTCTCGGTGCCAAACGCTTATACCTGCTTGCGCTTACTGGCTTTACTGTTGGTTCAGTGTTGTGTGGACTTTCTTTTAACCTGCCAATGCTGATCTTCTTCCGTATCGTACAAGCGGCGACGGGCGCGTTTTTGTCGCCTCTTGCGATTACCTTGCTCTGGACCGAGTTTCCTCCTGAGGAGCGTGGCACTGCGTTAGGTGCGCTTGGTGTACCTATTCTGTTGGCACCAGCACTTGGTCCAACCATTGGCGGCTATATTGTGACGTATTTGGGCTGGCAGCTCATCTTCTTTGTCAACTTACCAATCGGCATTCTTGGTCTCATTCTAGGCTTTCTGTTCCTGCGTGAAACCATCGCTGAAAGACGCGCATCATTCGACCTTCCTGGCTTTGCTTGCTCAGCTATTGGCTTGGCATCCTTACTCTACGGATTGTCGGATGCAAGCACCGATGGTTGGGGTTCCACGAAAGTGCTCGGTTTTCTTGGATTAGGCGTCATCATGCTTATCCTCTTTGTCATTGTTGAGCTGAATACAGCACGGCAAGAGAGGCAGCCTCTGCTGGACATACGCGTTTTTGGCAGCAGATCGTTCGCGACAAGTAGTATCGCAAGCGTATTCGTCACATTCGCATTGTATGGCGGTCTCTTTATCATTCCAATCTACTTGCAAAATGTGCGTGGACTCTCGGCCTATCAAGCAGGATTGCTCTTGCTACCACAAGCCTTTGCGTCTATGGTATCCTCCGTCATCGGTGGTCGTCTAGTAGACAGGCTTGGTGTGCGCGGCGTTGTCATTCCAGGCTTGGTTATTCTCGCCATTGCGCTCTGGCTCTTGACCTTTATTGGTGTTAACACGCCCTATGGAACGCTGCAAGTATGGCTCATTATACGTAGCTTTGCGCTTGGCTTCTGCTTCCAGCCTTTGTCCGTAGCAGCACTTTCGGAGATTAGGCCACGTATGTTGTCACAAGCAACAGCAGTCAACACCACACTGCGCTTCGTGATCAGTTCGCTAGCAGTCGCAGTTATCGCAACGCTGGTGCAGAGCCAGACAACGGTTCACTACGCACACCTTGCCGAACAAGTCACACCAGCGTCACAACTGGGACAACTCGTACCATTGTTGCAAGCTCTCTTTTTACGGCAGGGAGCCGTTTCTGTGCAGGCAGCATATGCCGCTGCCCTGCAAACAATCAGTGGGCTGGTACAGCGACAAGCGGTCGTTTTAGCCATGCAAGACGCATTTCTCTTGAGTGTTGTGCTTACTGGCTTTGCGATCATTGCTTCCTTCTTTGTACGCTATAACACGCGCCGCGTTGCTCCAACACAAACGCGCGAACTCACACCAGAGGAGCACGAAGAAGCGGCGGCTCGCCAAGAAGCTACGATGGCAGTATAGTTTATCGCTAGAATAGCAAATTTCCATCGTAAAAGCAGAGCCTTTACGATGGAAATTTGCTATTCTAGCACTCTTTCTTTTTTCTGCTTGCGTTTGTCTCTTGCAAGTGCTATCATAACAGTACGTATTCCCGTTGAACGGAATAACCTCTGCACAACAGTTTTTTCGGCGATGTAGCTCTTCCACTTAAGAGTGGAAGAAGAACCCGTGAATGATAAAAAGGAGCAAAGATGAGCAGCATATTCAACCCCCGCGATCCAAAATGGATCAAGGAATCACGAGAGTTCCTCGAGCCACGAGGAATGATCCCTGCTGTTATCGAATCAACCCCACG
>CAXTWV010000341.1:0-1069 GCA_964248005.1 uncultured Ktedonobacteraceae bacterium
CCCTGCACCGTCATAGCGTAGTTGGTGGCAATTTCGTAGCGGGTGAGCGCGTTAGGATCATCGGTGACACGCTGTAATTCTGGTTCGGTCTGCGCGATGAGCAATGCAAGTATCTCCTGTTCCTCTTTGCCGTTGCGCATGGCTTCCAATACGTAATTGCCCCAGGAAATTAGTTGCTCGCGTAGCCGTTCAAGGTGTTGCGTGGCGTTGCGCGTTGCACCGAAATGTCCGAGATAGAGGACATCGGGACTGAGTTTTTTGATGGTGTCCATGCTCGCCGACCATGCTTCAATGTCGATATCAGGTGGTGGTGTCGGTGGTCGTACATAGTCCACGCCTTGCAGACGCACGCCTGCCGTATCGCCCGCGAAGAGGTCGCCAGAATGGGCATCAAAGAAGATAACGTGATGCACCGCATGTCCTGGCGTGTAATGGACTTCTAAACGGCGACCCGCGACGTTCAGCGTATCGCCGCCTTCCATTGTCTGTAAACGGTCAGCAGGCGTGGATTCAATCTCGCCCCATAATTGTTGCATACGGTCGCCATAAATACGTGTCGCGCTGGCAACAACTTTTGTCGTATCGAGTAGATGCGGCACGCCCTTGCTATGTGCATACACCTTTGCCTTTGGCATATGCTTGACGAGCGAGCCAACGGAGCCAGCATGGTCAAGATGTACATGCGTCGCGAGCAGATGTGTCACGTCCTGTGGCTCAAAGCCCGCTTGCCTAATAGCATCAAGCAGTGGTTCAATCATACTCCCTGGGCCGGGGTCGATGATGGCTAGCTCATTACCTCCCGCGAGCAGGTAGGACCCGATAATCCCTTCTTCGCCTAGAAATGGCAACGAAATTTGCCAGGTACCAGAATTTAATGGCGTGACGGTTGTCATGGGAGCTGCTCCTTTAATTAATGAAAAGGGTATCTTGTCCCTTTTGATTGTTTGTTTATGTCTATGTATGTCTCATTCTACGATACATAACGCTCTTATTGCTACAGAATAGCTTTCTGCTTCGTCTTATTAGGAAAGAAGATATCGTTGTCATCTGTCAATCGCCTTATGTCAGG
>CAXTWV010000341.1:1169-5566 GCA_964248005.1 uncultured Ktedonobacteraceae bacterium
GGGAACGTTGTCAGATGTAACAGAATTATACGGAGGTATGGCGCGTGGAAGGTGATTCTACTGCCTCGTCGTTGGGTGTGGCTGAAATTGCTACACAGTCACATGTTGTTAATGCCTATTTGGAGGATGAGAAGACAATCGTTGTGAAGCTGTCCAATACGTTGACATTGCCCTTTGCGGCTAGCGATGTGTTGGTGACAAATCAGACGAATGGCACAACGATTCCAGTAACAAATGTCGATATTGTAGAGCCGCGTCAGGTCGTGCTGGTTGGTGATCTACAGGAGGCGTTGGGAGCGAAGGGCGATTGGAACCCGACCGATGTAGATACCGCGATGACACAGGTGAATGCGAACCTGTATCAGTTTACCGGAAACTTGCCTGCTGGCACCTATAACTACAAGGTCGCATTCAATGGCACGTTTGACGGTGCATTACCATATAGCAACGCGGTTCTCATTGTGCCACAGGGTGGTGCGAGAGTCACGTTTTCCTACGTTCCCTACGATTTCATCACGAAACAACAGGAGACCTACGACTCTATCAACACGCCGAACATCTCGTTTCCTACCTCGACCAACGGTGTACCAACTGACCTTGTGGCAGTAACGCTGGCGAATGTTGTCAATGTCACCAATACATTAGTGGTTGCGCTCAACGAACATGGACAGAATAGCGTCACGCCACGTAGTGTATTGAACACATCTTCCTACACCTATACAGGTGATAACCTCGGAAATGTCTATACGCCTGACACTACATCGTTTCGTCTATGGGCACCTACCGCATCGGATGTGCAGGTGTTGCTCTATGACAGCGAGTTGGGCGGCTTGACGCGCCAAGAGACGATGCAAAGAGGCGAGCAGGGAACGTGGTACGCACAGGTACAGGGCAATCTTGATAACTGGTATTACCTTTATCTACTCACTACCCATGGTGTCACACAAACGGCGGTTGACCCCTATGCGCGAGCGATTTCTGTTAATGGCCTACGTGGTATGATTGTCAATCTCGCGACAACACACCCGGATAGCTGGGATACAGACACATACAAAACGCTGGCGAATGCTGTTGATGCCGTGCTCTATGAATTGCATGTACGTGATTTCTCGATTGAGCAAAACTCCGGCATGACGAACAAAGGACGTTATCTGGCCTTTACCGAACGTGGGACAAAGGGACCTGATGGTGGTGTGACGGGTGTCGATAGCCTACTTCAATTGGGCATTAGTCATGTACAGATATTGCCCGTTGAGGAGTTCGCAAGTGTCGATGAGAACGCGCCCGACCAATATAATTGGGGGTATGACCCGCGCAACTATAATGTGCCGGAGGGTGCATACGCGACGACGCCACATGGTACTGCACGTATTCACGAGTTCAAGCAATTGGTGCAGAGTTTGCATAAAGCCAATCTCGGCGTAATTATGGATGTCGTGTACAACCATACCTTTGCGACATTGGACTCCGATTTCAACAAGATTGTGCCACAGTATTATTATCGTACCGATTATGCAGGCAATTATACGAACGGCTCTGGTGTGGGCAACGAGATTGCGACCGAGCGTCCAATGGTGCAGAAGTTTGTGCGCGACTCACTGAAATATTGGGTACAACAATACCATGTTGATGGTTTCCGCTTTGACCTGATGGCACTGCTTGGCGTCGAGACGATGAAACACGTGGCGGAAGACCTGCACGCGCTCAACCCGAACGTCCTGCTCTATGGTGAGCCGTGGACTGGCGGAGGGTCTGCGCTTCCCGCAGGACAACTGGCGACAAAGGGGCAGCAGAAGAGGCTTGGTTTTGGCGTCTTCAATGATGACATGCGTAACGCGCTGGTCGGCAGTATGTTTGACGCACACAATTCAGGCTTTCCGACGGGTGCGTGGAACGAGGCTGGCGCGATTCGAGTTGGTGTGATGGGCAGTATTGATACGTTTACGGCTGCTCCCGGTGAAACACTCAACTACGCGACCAGCCACGATAACTATACGCTGTGGGACAAGATTACCCTTAGCAACGGCGGCGACCCAGAGTATGACCGCATCTTGATGGACCAACTTGTGCAGGCTATTGTGCTCACCTCGCAAGGCGTACCCTTTCTACAGGGGGGCGACGAGTTTTTGCGTACCAAAGGTGGCAACGACAATAGCTACAATGCAGGTGATGCCGTCAATCAGTTCGTGTGGGAGCGCAAGACGCAGCATATCGACGTGTTCAACTACTATGCGGGCCTCATTTCTTTACGCAACAATCATCCCGCCTTCCGCATGTCGTCGGCTGATGATATACGCAAGCATCTCACATTCCTGGGCAGTCCCGATAATACCGTCGCGTTTCAGCTCACAGGGCACGCTAACGGTGATTCATGGGCCAATATTCTTGTGATCTATAACCCCACGAAAGCCAATGCCGTCGTTTCATTGCCAGCGGGAAGTTGGACTATTGTCGGTACACAGGGACATGTTGGTGAGACATCATTAGGGCAAGCGGCTGGTACCGTGGTTGTTCCAGGTATTACATGCGAGATATTGTATCAGAATTAGGATACCAGGAAACACAAAACAGGCATGGAATGTGGCAACGCCACATTCCATGCCTGTTTTGTGTTTCCTATTGTTATTTTTTAAGAGAGATCGCTTTTGCCTGTGTGAACAGCAGCAGATAGTCTCGACCACCAGCTTTTGAGTCGGTGCCGGACATGTTGAAGCCACCAAAGGGGTGGACGCCGACGAGGGCACCTGTAGATTTGCGATTGAAGTACAGGTTGCCGACGTGGAACTCTTCCTCAGCGCGTGCGATGTGTTGTGCATCGTTCGTGTAGAGCGAACCAGTCAGGCCAAATTCGGTATCGTTGGCGATGTGTAGAGCGTCATCGAAGTCTTTGGCTTTGATGAAGGTCAGCACGGGGCCAAAAATCTCTTCCTGCGCGATACGGGCATGTGGGTCTACGTCGGCGATGATGGTTGGCTCGATAAAGTAGCCAGGGCCATGGTGTCCACCACCGAGGACGAGCCTTCCCTCATGTTTGCCAATCTCAATATAGTCAACGATTTTCTTCATCGCGTTCTCATCAACCACTGGCCCCATATAGGTAGTTGGCTGCGTGACATCGCCCATCGTCAAGGCTTTTGCCTTCTCAAGCACTTTTTGTAGCACCGCGTCATAGACCTGCTCGACGACGATTGCGCGTGAGCCTGCGGAACACTTCTGACCCTGGAACCCGAACGCTGAAGCGACGATAGCGGTCGCTGCGGCTTCAAGGTTGGCGGTTTCATCGACGACCACGGCATCTTTCCCGCCCATCTCAAGAATGGTGCGTTTGAGCCAACGCTGTCCCGGCTGATGCTTTGCCGCGAGTTCGTGAATGTGTAGGCCGACTTCGCGTGACCCCGTGAAGGAGATGAAGCGCACCTGTGGACTCTCCACAAGCGTATCACCGATGACGCCACCGGAGCCTGTCAGAAAGTTGACCACACCTGCTGGCAGTCCAACCTCTTCGAGAATACGGATAAACTGATAGGCGATAGCAGGCGACGTACTTGCTGGTTTAAGGATAACGGTGTTGCCTGTCACAAAAGCCGCACTAGTCATACCAGCCATGATTGCATTTGGGAAGTTCCAGGGTGGGATAACGGCACACACGCCAAGTGGAATGTAGACAAGCTGATTGTCTTCACCCTCGATTTTTGTGATGGGTTGCTCTTCAGCAAGGCGTAGCATCTCACGTGCATAGAACTCTAAGAAGTCGATGGCCTCCGCGGTCTCAACATCAGCCTCAACCCAACTCTTGCCCACCTCGTAGATCATCCATGCATTGAGGTAGTAGCGACGTTGACGCATAAGTTCTGCGGCTTTGAAGAGATAGTCGGCGCGTTGCTGTGCTGGCACCCGTTTCCACGTCTCAAACGTAGCTGCGGCGGCCTGAATTGCCTCTTGCGTTTGTTCAACGGTGGCGCGTCCAAAGTTGCCAATGATCTCATCGGGCTGCGAAGGATTGAGCGAGGCGAAGGTCTGCTCGGTCTGAATTTTCTTGCCACCAATAATAAGCGGATAGGTCTGGCCCAGTTCGCCTTTGACCTGTGCGAGGGCGGCGGCCTGTGCATTTTTGTGTTCTTCTTGCGAATAATCAAGAAAGGTTTGGTTTATAAATGGCCCGTGTGCTTGCGCGGATGTGCCTTTTGTCGTATTTTCAAATACTTTTGCCATGAATGTTTGCTCCTTGATAGATAACACGTCGTTGTGTTGGTGATACGAGGACGAGAAGGGGGCGTGATGAAATCAGACCCATATATAGTTACTTTCATTGTATCACATTCGTAGGGACGCGATAATGCGATTTGATAAATGAATGCGGATACGTCGGATGTAGGGGCCATAATTCATTACGCCCT
>CAXTWV010000342.1:0-5553 GCA_964248005.1 uncultured Ktedonobacteraceae bacterium
TCAACAATGAGGCCCTTCACCATTGTCATTTCGTAGGAAATATCTTTTAAGACAGGTCTATATTCTCTTGTCGTGTGCTCCAGGAATGTGATGCGTTCTTCTTGTGTGGGCGTAGAAGTTTTCCTTTCGTGAAACACTGCTCCTTGATGAGACAAGTATAGCATTACATTTTCTTTTTTGTCTATAGGTTTTCATCGGTTTTCTGAATTCAATGAATGGCGTTTTTTCCGCTGAGCGTCGAGAAGGTAGGGAAAGGTAGTCAAAAAGCACGAAGACCAAAGGATATTCTCTCAACGAGGGTTTTTTAGAAAGGAGGTATATACATAGATATTTCGTAGATTAATGGGGCAACCATAATGTTACAGCATATTCGATATGCCAGAGGGTCAGGCCGAGCGTTGCGAGGGCAATACAAATGTGTAGAATACGCCAATAGCGAATGATATAGCGGAAGAACTGTTCGCGTTGCAATGCTTGCTGTACATCTTCAATAGCGGCTAATTGTGCCTGCGCTCCAGGAATGAGCGCACCGGGTTGGACAAGCGCACTCTTTCTGTCAGGTACAAAGCGATAATGCGGCTCATTCCGACTTAGTTCCTGCGGAGTCTCTTCCAATGAGATATAGGCGAGGTCCCATGAGGCCGCACCATTACTAAAGGCACCTTGTTTGCCATTACGTATTGTATCGAAGGGGAGTCCTTGTCGCGATTGTGCCTGAAATGGCTGTACCTGCTGTGAGTTATAAACAACAATATCTTGCAGTTTTCGTGAAATGGTCGTGATACGGTCATCACCTTGTGCCGTCAACGCCTTTTGCACCTCTTGCGTGATAAGGCGCGGCATGAAGTGGTCAAGTGTGCGACCAATAAAGCCACTAATGACCATGGCGATCATGCCATACAAGGCAAACGTACCAGTACGAGGATTAAAGTTGCCAAAAGAATGCATAAAGAGCAATGCTAATGCCAGCACAGCGAAGGCGATATGCCATTGCAAAGCCGCGTTCAGTTTACCAATAGCGCGTTTTCGAGAACGCCGACGCAGTGTATAGAGTATTCCCGCACAGGCAAAACAAAGCGTACCGGCAATCGCAAAGGCCAGTCCTACAACACTATCTGGATAGGGATCACTCCCATAACGACTGTACCACACGTATCCGGCACCGCTCACCCCTAAGATAAAAAGCGTTACGAGCACCGTTTGTACACGTGCAGGCGTGAGATATGAGAAAAACCATGGATAGCCTCTCTCATTCTTCTTATCACTAGTATTCGTATCGTCATGCTCAAGTGAATCTGTGTACATGTACTACCGCTCCTGTCCAGATTGCAGAAGGCGCACTTTGAGCCACATCATCATGGCATCACGATGCAGACCAACAGGACATGGGGCCACACACGCACCACACTGATAGCAAGAACGCGTAAAGCGTGCGACAGCAGGCGATATCTGCCCTGAAACTGTTTCGCGATTGAGCACATCAATCGTAATGGGTTCAGCTATCGCAGGACAGGCAATCAAGCATTCGTTGCAACCAATACAGGCATGAATCTCCTGTACCACCTGTGGCCCTGTTTTATGTAAGAGTGCTGATTTGAACATCTAACGTCCCTTCTTGGGCTGCGGGTTGTTGCCATATGCCCATAACTTGCCTGAATACTGACGTTTTGGCTCATTTGGGGGGACCGCAAGGGTCGCCCCTGCATCTTGTGTTTCAGGAGCATAAGACCAAAGTTTGCCAGATGGCGCCCGTCCCTCACGTACAAGTGTTGACTCAACAACGCCGTATGTAGACGGAAGATGGCCCGTAAATGGACTAATATCCTCTTCTACCGCATCAGGTGTTCTCTGTGGGCCTGTAAGTGGCTCTGTTTGACGCAACGGTTGTGGATATGATCGTAAGCCATCGGTGTTACGTTCGACCGCTTGCAAAGGGTCCGTTTGTACGATAGCTGGCTCTAGTGATGGTGGTAACACACGCGTAGGCCGACTCTGCGCTAGCCCTGGAATACGCATCGACTGTCGCTGTGCATCCGCACTTCCTGTAGTAAGCGCGGCAGGAAGCGAAGGCAAAGCCTTTGTTGTGAGCAGACCATGCGCGTTGAGGGCGTGTTGCTGTGAGAGATACTTTCGTGCATCAAAGGTCCCTTTCAGCAGAGCTTTCGTAATTGTACGTACCGAGTGTCCTTCATCAATGATGCGCTTAATGGCGAGGCTATCGGGTTGTCTTGTGCCAAGCGAGAGATATCCAATAAGTCGATCATCAACAATCGCCATGCGACGATAACCACCTTGACCCGTATCTGTCAAAGTTGTCACCTTGTCATGCAAACTGAGCGGACTACCAACAGTGAGCATAGACAGTTCGCCTAGATGTGTCGCATGCCATTGCACGCCGAAGGGTTCCTGCGCTAACTCCTCATGCCCTGTCATGACAGCCGCGACAGTACGTCCTTGCGACACAGCAGCGTACCATTGCGCTCGCGTCTCATAGGTGCCAGTCAAAGGATTTTTGAGTGCCGCAACATCACCTGCTGCATAAATATCGCGCACGCTTGTATGCAATTGATCGTCAACAAGAATACCGCGCTTCTGACGCATAGGGAGCGTACAACGTTGAGCTAGCGTCATGACAGGCTGCGTTCCTGTACAGGAGAGGACTAACTGACAGGGAATCATCTCCTGGTGATTTGTAATGACACCTACTACACTCCCGATTCTTCCAACGACACCAACAACCTCTGTCTCGGTAGAGATCGTCACACCTGCACGCCGGATACGTGATAGCACCATTTTTGACGCGGGATCGTCAAGAATGCGTGGCATAAAGGTATCACTGCGGATAAGCCAGTTGACATGGATACCCCAGTGGACCAGCCCCATCACCGTTTCTATCGCATGCGCTCCACCACCAATAACCACAGCTTCACTCACCTCGGCAAGTCGTCTTCGCAGATTCAGATAATCCTGTAAGCGATGTAGCGTCATCACGCCATCAAAGTCACGTCCTGGCAAGTCTGCGGCAAGTCCCGTCGGTGTGCTACCCGTTGCAAGCAAGAGTGAGCCATAGCCAAAGCCGCGTCCACCATCAAGCATCACATACTTGCTTTGTGCATGAACCTCCTCCACACGTGCCGTCACAACATAAATACGTTCAGATCGCTCCGTCCCTGCTGGATGGGCAAGCAGTTGCTCACGCGCCAATTTCCCAATGGCGAACTGTTTCAGAGCCGGCGTGTGAATAGTAGGGTGAATCTGGTCCGTGATAATAGCAATGCTTTTCTCCGGTGCAAGACTTCGTGCCTCTAGTGCCGCCGTCAACCCGGCAATTCCATTACCAACGATCACGATATCTGCTTGCTCTAAATATGGTCGCTGTAGTGCAAGTCCCCTATTATTCTTATATATCACGGTCTGCCTCTGTTCTCGAAAATTTTATCCAACGCACCCTAATCCACGTCCAATGCGAGAAAAATGCTGTTCGCCTCTTCCACATAGTACACATCGGTATGTGCCTTCTCAAATTCGTGGCGAGCCATATGACTAAGTGCTACTTTACAACGGTCTGAACATTGAAAGCTTACCTGTTTTCCATTAGTAGTCTTCAATGTAAAACTCATATCAGTGCGAATAGCCATGATCGTTCCTGCATCATGATCTGTCATGACGCTATGCGTCATTTCTGGTCCGACAAGGGCCACACTCCCTATGCCGACAAGAGCAAAACACCCTATAAGAAGAAGCACGAACACGGCTGCTGTTATACGAGGAAAGGTCATATGCGCTACTATCCTACCAGTCTTTTCTCTATCTACACTGTGGGCATCTGCGCCCCACAGCACTTTTTGTGTGTAGCAAATAGTGTTTGATACCATCAGCTAACATATATGCTATTGTATATCAGCACGTTTCTATTATCGCGACCTTTCGCGTAAATTAGCCTAAATGTCTTATAAAAAAACAGGTCCGTAACCATGGTAAGATAATTTAGAACTACATATTGATTTTTTGGCTCTACACCTCGACACTTACGTTTCTTTCATGTTACACTGATACAAGATGAAACATAGAATAGCGATGAAGGAGACAATCATGGCAACGTACTATGATCCAAAGGACCTGGCACATTTCCCCGATATGGGCAAGGATGCACCCGAACTCTGGAACAAGTTTCTGGCTTGGTACAACGCAGTTTTCGCCGAAGGTGCGCTTTCGGAGCGCGAAAAGGCGTTGATTGCACTAGCCGTTGCCCACGCTGTGCAGTGTCCTTATTGTATCGACGCCTACAGTTCAGCTTGCCTGGAAAAGGGATCAGACATCGAGCAGATGACGGAAGCTGTGCATGTTGCCGCGGCTATTCGTGGTGGTTCATCGCTTGTTCACGGCGTCCAAATGCGTGACCACGTTCATAAAGTCTCGATGTAGGTACTACATGGCAAAAATTCTTCCAACCCTACGAAAACTCGATTCTCCACTTGCCAAAACAAAAGAACAACGGCATATTCTCGAAACATTGCCACTGCGTTCTTTTGGTGACGCGGCGGCGAGTGCGGGACATCTGCCACTTAAAGCAGCAGGTGTGAGTATTCTACAAATCAATGTGGGAAAGCGATGTAACCAGACGTGCGCCCATTGCCATGTCGATGCTGGCCCAGACCGTAAAGAGGTCATGCCACGTGATGTGCTCGATGCATGTCTGGATTTTCTTGCACAAACTGATATTCCCACGCTTGATATCACGGGTGGCGCACCAGAGATGCACCCACATTTCCGCGAGATCGTCGAACGTGCCACAGCGTTGGGTCGGCATGTTATCGACCGTTGCAATCTCACCATCACGCGTCTCCCCAACTACTCGTATCTTCCAGAGTTTCTCGCCGAGCACTCAGTCGAGATTATCGCGTCGCTACCATCTTATGCACTCAAGCAGACCGACACGCAGCGTGGTGATGGCGTATTTGAGGACTCTATCGCCGCCCTACAGCATCTCAACACGCTCGGCTATGGGAAAGAAGGTACAGGACTTTCACTCAGTCTGGTGACGAACCCCGTTGGAGCATTCCTGCCAGCGAACCAGCAATCGTTAGAAAAAGATTGGAAGCGTCAACTCAAACGACGCTATGACATTGATTTCAACAATCTCTACACGATCACCAATATGCCAATCAGTCGCTTTCTGGACTTCCTGATGCGCTCCGATAACCTTGAAGCGTACATGGAAAAGCTGATTACCGCCTTCAATCCGGCGGCGGTCGATGGCGTGATGTGTCGCACTACGCTCTCAGTTGGCTGGGATGGTCGTCTCTACGATTGTGATTTCAACCAGATGCTCGACATGACGGTCGTACCAACATCTCCCCAAACCATTTTTGACGCCACAATCGAAGGGTTGCGTGAACGCCCAATCAGAACGGGTCAGCATTGCTACGGCTGTACCGCCGGCGCCGGTTCAAGCTGCGGTGGTGCTACGACATGATGATTACGTTCTGTAAAATTATAGTAACTAATCAGGTCTCCTAGAGACTTGCCAATGCGATCACGATCAGATAGAGT
>CAXTWV010000343.1:0-5498 GCA_964248005.1 uncultured Ktedonobacteraceae bacterium
TTGCATACGTCCTCGAACATTCTCGACTGCCAAGAGGGTGTAATGAATTAGACCCCTACAGGAGTTCTGTGGTATTCTAAAACCGCTATAAGATAACTACTATTGTATAAAAAAGCTGAAATAGAATATCTCATGACAGAACAAACATCCCTTTTTGGCTCGGACGAAACTTCCTCCACTCCACAACCAAACAATACAAAGCCAGCAGAGCCGCTTGCAGCGCGTATGCGCCCACGCACACTTGATGAGATCGTGGGACAAGAACATCTCGTGGGACCTGGACGACTGCTACGACGCACCATTGAGTCTGACAGGCTCACCTCGATTATCTTGTGGGGTCCTCCGGGTAGTGGGAAGACGACACTGGCTGAGGTGATTGCTCATTCCACACATGCACGCTTTGTGCGGCTGAGCGCGGTCTCGGCGGGTGTGGCTGACCTGCGCAAGGTGATGGATGAGGCAAGCAAACTGCGGCAGTTCTCACAGCAGCACACCATTCTTTTTATTGACGAAATTCACCGCTTCAACAAAGCGCAACAAGATGCCGTATTGCCCCATGTCGAACGTGGCGTCGTCACCCTGATTGGCGCGACAACCGAAAATCCAAGTTTCGAGGTCAATGCCGCACTTCTCTCACGATGTCGCGTGTTCACGTTGAAAGGACTCACTGAAGAGCAGGTACAGGATATTCTACGTCGTGCGTTGACCGACGAGAAACGCGGGTTAGGCACCATGCATCTCTCGATGAATGATGATGCACTTGCGGCTATCGCCGTCTTTGCCAATGGTGATGCGCGAACAGCACTCAACGTACTTGAGCTAGCGGCGCAAGGTAGCGGAGGAAGTACACAGAGCACCATTTCGCTTCCATTGGTGGAAGAGGTCATGCAGCATAGAGCGTTATTGTACGACAAGGGTGGCGATCAACACTACGATACGATTTCTGCACTGCATAAATCGTTGCGTGGCTCCGACCCAGACGCAAGTTTATACTGGCTTGCACGTATGATCGAGGGTGGGGAAGACCCGCTCTATATCGTGCGCCGCCTGATTCGCTTTGCATCAGAGGATGTAGGAATGGCGGACCCGCAAGCCCTCTTGATTTGCGTCGCGGCACAGCAAGCGGTACATTTTGTGGGACTACCAGAAGCAAGTCTTGCACTTGCACAGGCCGTGGTACATCTCGCCACAGCACCTAAGAGCAACGCATTGTACGAGGCATATGCACGCGTGCAAGCGGATGTACAACAAACGCACAACGACCCTGTACCCTTGCACATTCGCAACGCACCAACAGGGTTGATGAAAGACCTCGGCTACGGCAAAGACTATAAATACGCACACGAGTATTATAAAGACATGCAGATTGACGACCCAGACAGACCGCCGCCAGCGCGTGTACAGGAATATCTGCCCGAAGCATTGCAGGAACGCCACTACTACGAGCCTGGACTACAAGGCAAAGAGGCCAGCATCAAGCAATGGCTAGACAAGCGACGTGAAGGAGACAGGTAATGATTTGGCATCGAAAATAGGAGCGGTAGGAGCACAATGAATTGTGCCCCTACCACTCCTATTGTCAATACATGTATCCATGTCGTATAAAGTAGCAGCGAGTATGGCGTCGAACGTTTTTTATATGAAGAGGTGTGCATGGCGAAACCGATTATATTTACGATAGATGATGATCCCGATGTGTTACGTGCGATTGAACATGATCTGCGCCGTCAGTACGGAGCAACTTACCGCGTGCTACGCGCAAGTTCCGGTCAGAGCGCGTTAGAGACATTAAAGCAGGTAAAATTGCGTAATGAAGCCATCGCGCTCTTTCTGGTCGATCAACGAATGCCTGTTATGAGTGGCACGCAATTTTTGGAGCAGACCATAAAGCTTTTTCCAGATGCGAAGCGTGCGCTTCTCACTGCATATGCCGATACGGATGCGGCAATTAAGGCCATTAACACCGTCAAAATCGACTACTATCTCATGAAGCCATGGGACCCGCCAGAGCAACATCTCTATCCCATGCTTGACGACCTGCTCGAAGATTGGCAAGCATCATACCAGCCACCATTTGAGGGTGTGCGTGTCGTGGGACATCGCTGGTCGCCGCGTTCACATGAAGTACGCGATTTCCTGGCGCGTAACCTCATTCCCTATCAATGGTTGGATATCGAGGCAAAAGCCGAACCATGCGAGTTGCTTGAATATGCTGGCCTCACGGATGAGCAATTGCCTGTCTTATTCTTCTCGGATGGTTCGCACCTGGAAAATCCGAACAACCTGCAAATCGCCGAAAAGGTGATGCTCAATACACATGCGGGCATGTCATTTTACGATTTAATCATCGTTGGCTCTGGCCCTGCGGGTCTAGCAGCCGCTGTCTATGGCGCATCCGAAGGACTACACACGCTGATGATAGAGCGCGAGGCTCCTGGCGGTCAGGCAGGTACAAGCTCGCGCATCGAAAATTATCTTGGCTTTCCACAGGGCTTGAGCGGCTCTGATCTGGCACGACGTGGTGTGATGCAGGTCAAACGATTGGGTGCGGAAATCCTCTCACCACAAGAGGTGATGAGTGTGCGTGTCGAAGGACCCTATCGCTTTGTGACGCTAGCGGATGGGACCGAGATTGGCTGCCATGCACTCCTGGTGACAACGGGCGTCTCATATCGCAAACTCGATGTTCCTGGTATTGAGCAGTTAACAGGAGCGGGTGTGTATTATGGCGCGGCAATGAGTGAGGCTGTTTCTTGCAGCGACGAAGAGGTCTATCTTGTTGGCGGTGCGAACTCGGTAGGACAAGCCGCCATGTACTTCTCGAAATACGCGAAGCAAGTCACCGTTCTTGTACGTGGCGATTCGCTGGCAAAGAGTATGTCGCAGTATCTCATTGACCAGATACACATCACCGAAAATATCACGGTACGTACCTGTTCTACCGTCGTCGAGGCGCAAGGCGATACACATCTTGCCTCGATCACGATTGAGGATGCGAACACAGGCAAACGAGAAACCGTTCCGGCGTCTTCGCTGTTCATCTTTATTGGAGCCATGCCATATACTAATTGGCTAGACGGTGTGGTCGAGCGCGATGCACAGGGTTTCATTCTCGCAGGTACCGATGTGATGCACGATGGCAAGTGTCCGCGTGGCTGGAAGCTTAATCGCGATCCCTTCCTGTTAGAGTCGAGCGTGCCAGGAATTTTTGTCGCGGGCGATGTGCGACATGGCTCGATTAAGCGCGTTGCCGCGGGAGTAGGCGAAGGCGCGATGGCAGTCCAGTTTGTGCATCGCTATTTAAGCGAGGTCTAAGCGATGACAACGAATATAGATATACTCCATCAATCGGCTCTCTTCGCCGACGTGTCAGACGACGAGATCGCGTCAATCCTGGCACAAGGGGAGGAGGTACATCTTCAACAAGGTGATGTGCTATTCACAGAGGGAACGCCCGCGACAAATTTCTACATTTTGCTTGAGGGGAATCTACAAATCACGCGTCTCATGAATGGACAAGAAGTGGTGATCGCGGATCATGCCGACTCCGGTTCGTTTACAGGCGAGGTTCCTTTACTTACAGGCACACCCTATGTGGCTACAGCTCATGCATTACAGCAGACACGCGTGATGCGGTTTGGTGCCGAGACGTTTCAACACATGCTTGTATCTTGCTCTCCTGTCACGAAAGCGGTCTTACCTACGCTGGCATCGCGTATTCGTGACATGGAGGTGCTGACGATGCAGCAGGAAAAACTCGCGGCACTGGGCAAACTCTCGGCTGGTCTCGCGCACGAACTTAATAATCCTGCGGCTGCCGCTCAAAGAAGTGCAGCACAGTTGCGTGACACATTGCTCGCGCTGCAAATGCTAAACTTTTCCTTGCATAATAGCGAACCAATCGTGAAAGTGCTGACAGGCTTTCAACAAGACGCTATGCAACGTGCAACACGAGCAATTCCGCTTGAGCCACTTACGCAAAGTGATCGTGAGGACGAACTCGCATCATGGCTCGAAGATCACACTATTGCTGGTGGATGGGAACTTGCACCAACATTCGTTGAGTCGGGTCTGGATACTGCATGGTTCGATACCGTTGCTGAACAAGTTCAGTCTGGTACATTGCGGAACTTCATTCCTATCCTGGGAAAAATCTTGCAGGTCTTTGGCTTGCTCAATTCTGTAGAGCAGAGTACGGGACGTATTGCTACACTGGTCAAAGCAGTAAAAGATTACTCGTACATGGATCAGGCTCCGTTGCAAGAGGTTGATATTCATGAGGGGCTAGAAAACACGCTCACAATGCTGCATCATAAGCTCAAAGATATCACGATCACACGTGACTATGATCCTAGTCTGCCCCATATTAACGGGTATGGCAGTGAACTCAATCAGGTATGGACAAACCTGCTTGACAATGCGAGTGACGCACTAGATACTGTGTTAGGCGAGAAATGTATCTGGATACACACACATCGTGAGCAAGAGTTCGTTCTGATAGAAATTGAGGACAACGGGTCTGGCATTCCAGAGGAGGTGCAAATGCACATCTTCGAGCCATTTTTCACAACAAAGGGTGTTGGCAAAGGCACAGGCTTGGGCCTGGATATCGCCTATCGTATCGTTGTAAATCGGCATCATGGCGACCTGAATGTCACGTCTTCCCCAGGAAATACGCGCTTTCAGGTCCGCCTCCCAATTGAACGTCCTGTATAGTCAGTCAAAGGAGTATTTCACATGGCAACATGTACACATCTCAACCAAATACAGCATGTACATCCCAGTGCTCAGGGATGCGAGGAATGTCTTAAAATGGGCGATACGTGGGTTCACCTACGTGAATGCCTCGTCTGCGGACACGTCGGGTGCTGCGACTCTTCCAAGAATAAGCATGCGACCAAACATATCTTTTTACTTTAATCTTCGATAATTTCTGTGAAGCGTCCTATGCGTGGATCAGTGAAAATATCGAATTCGTCATGGCTGGGACTCGAAAATTCTGAAACAACTGCTCCTTCACTACTACTTTGGAACCAGTGACGTGTATTAGGCGGAATAGTATATTGCTCGCCTGGATGCAACTCGATTTCATGAAACACCGTATAATAAGCCTCGCTCCCTTCGGGAACACGTGCCTGAATAGCACTGCTCCCTTCACCCTCGACGTACAACCATACCTTGCCTACGCGACAACGAAACGTTTCCATCTTGCCCGGATCGTTGCTGAAAGGAGGATGCTTGTGTTCCGCGCAAGTTTGTCCTGGGAAGAGAACCAGTTCTTTGGCACAATACCGCTCATTGTTGATATAGACGACGATTTCGAGTCCTGTACGCTCGACCTCGTTCAGACCAAACTCGACAACTTCAATTTTTCCCTGTTCTTGTGTCGTCAAGACGATACCGTGACGTGTGAGTTCTTCCAAAGTGCGTTGCTGTAACTGACGAAACTGACTGCGCTTCAGCATAGAAGTTTCTCCTTTTAGTACGGATACCTGTAG
>CAXTWV010000344.1:0-5477 GCA_964248005.1 uncultured Ktedonobacteraceae bacterium
CGATTTGAAAAGGAGAGATAAGCCATGAGTCAAGACTCAAACAATGCCTCAGAACCACAAGGGCGTGAAACGGAGTCAGGACACGCACGTCCTATGAACCCATTTTTCTCTGGAAGATTAGGCAGATTATCAGGCATAGGAACATCAAGTCCATTTAGAAATGCAGGTGGGCATGGAGAAGTTTCAACCTTCCTCATTCTCTTTGCCATTCTCATAAGCACATTTATCGGATCAGTGACCCAGAACCTTCTCATAGGAATTGCATCATTCGTTGTGATTATTGCTATTGGAGTTGGGATCAGTCTATTGCTTACTCAGGTAAGTAAGAGGAGAAAGAGTCAACCATAAGAAAAGTTGGTGGAATGATGAGTTGCAACTCATTATTCCACCAACTTTTCTTATGGTTGTGCAGGTAAGACGCCCATCTTGAAGCCTGTGGGAACTTGCATATTCCACATCGAGGGTGGAACTTTTGTGGGTGGCAAGAGGGATACAGTATCGTAGATGGGTTCACCTGTACCAGGACCTACGGCTCCCGCGAGAATGTTGACGGGTCGATAGTGCATATCCAACAAGAGCACTAGCCCGTTTTCACAACGGATACGATACACGTCTGTCCCATGAAATGAGTCAGTGTCAAGATAGCTTGCTTGATGAGTATTGAGTTCGTGGCGTACCTCGTTCATGTCGAACAGCGACTCTTGCGACATGTCGATGCCCCAGCCTTGTACGTTTTCTTGCGCGACATGATGCATTTCATCCATGCCGAGGTTGTTCGATCCATGCTCTATCAACACAACATCCACGCCACCTTCCTGCACAGTTTCTACGTTGATAGAACCACTTGCAAGCCAATCATAGCTAGCGACACGGTAACGCTTGCCCTTCGTATCTATTTTTGTTTGGCTGTGATAGAGAACATATCCACTCCAAGAAAGCGCAGCTGGCAAGAGAAATGCCTGTGTTGATGATGGCGTCTTCGTAAAACGTACTGTCGCGAATGTGGCAACCAACACAACCGCAGCCGCGACAAGCAGCCCTGCTATTTGAAGTGTACTTTTGCGTCTCTTTTGCCTACTGATTGGCAAGAGATGCAACATTTGTCCACGCTTATTCTGTGCCGCAATAGCTTCCATAACCGCGGTATCTACGCGTGGCGAAGGGCTTGATGCTTCAAGCGAGGCAATAAGTCGCGTAACCTGATTCATGGCGAGGTGCTCTGTGCTACACGATGGGCAGGAGCGTACATGAGCTGCGACAGTATGTCTCTGCTCTGTCGTGAGATCATCCCATACGGCGAGATACTGACGTGCCGTCTCGCATTCGCGCGGATTCGGTTCTTCAGGCGAAATGTCCTGGTGGAAAGAAAGATCACGCTCGCTCATCGTACCTTTTTCTCCTGTTTCCCGCCATCCTTGTTCAAACGTTGATAGTGCTCTATGAACATACGTTTCGCACGCGAAATACGTGTCGCGGAAGCGTTAGGAGAAATGCCCATGATGATCGCAATCTCTTGATAAGATACGCCTTGCGCGGCACTCAATACTAAAGCAGTCGCATACTCCGGCGGTAAATTCTCTAGTGCGCGACGAATAAGATCGCGTTCGGCAATTTCTGGAATGCCTCCATTGTCAGCAAGAAAGGCAAATGTATCTTCATTCGCTCCCTCTTCGCCATATTCCTCACTACGGAAGCGGTGCGAAAGCGACCACCAGGAGATGCGTTTGCGCCTGCGTAACATGTCAACACACAAATTTGTCGCGATACGATAGAGCCACGGTGAAAGCCGTTCGCGTTCATAGAGACCGTGCCAGGAGGTATAGGCACGCACAAAGACCTCCTGCGTCACATCGTCCGCATCTTCCTGATTGCCGAGCAGACGATAAATATAGGAGTGAATAGGTCGCTTAAATTGCTCATACAATTGAGCAACGGTTAAGACGGCGTTGGCATGTGACGCTGCACTCTCAGATGACACTTGAGGCTCGACTGGTTTTTCCACGGTCACGCTGGCTCTCTCTTCCTGGGAAGTACCTCCATCATTCGTCCCTCCCACGCGTACCTGTAGTATACCAGGATTGACCGCTGAATAAAACATAATCACTCCATTGTCTATTTCTCACAATCACGAACTCTCCTTCTACCACGTTTTATTATCCCTATTTTTACCACAAGTCCTAGCAATACCTAATTTCTACCAGCATTACTCGAATGTCCGTTCATAGAAGTATAGACACAACAACAAAAGATATGAGGTATATGCACTCTATGAAACCATTGTCTCCTGATGGAGTACGCCCACATACCAAGAATAGGCTTCGCAGTATCTATCCTATATTTCTTGTCCCACTCGCAAGTCTATTGCTCTTTGGTCTCTTCTTCTCATTGTATTTTTCACCATTGAAACATGTCACACAGGCTCATGCAAGCGGTTTCACACAACTGACAGGACATGTGCCGGATGGAATTACAAAAAGTCAACTCCTGGGGCCAACCGACCCGACTACAGCAATTACACTCACGCTTGGTTTGCGTTTACGCAATCAAGCCGATTTAGCCAATTATGTCCATACACTCAATACCACTCATACACAACAGGCTCATCCTCATATGACACTTGACCAGATTGTAAAGGCATATGGACCACTCCCGAACGCGCAACAAGCTGTGACCACCTATATGCAGCAGTCCGGCTTCACACTCGTAGCAACTTTTAAGCATCATCTCCTCATAAGTTTTCGTGGAACTATCGGAAATGCTGAACGCACCTTTAGTATTCAAATTAATAATTATCGTACACCCAACGGAAGAACGTTTTATGCACCTACGACTGACCCAAGTGTACCAACAACGCTCGCTGGTACAATTCAAAGTATCAATGGGTTAGATACAGCAGCGCATTACACACATCCACCTGTTGTCTCAGTCAAAAATTCGCAGAGTGTGTTACATACCAATGCCACAACATGTCCGTCGGCATCAACAACTCCTGCCAGCTACTATACGCCTTCGCAGCTAGCTGGTATATATAATCTGCAAGGTCTTTATAGTCAAGGACTCCATGGTGAAGGACAGTCCGTTGCGCTCTTTGAATTGGACGATTATGCACAGAGCGATATCGCAGCATACACCTCCTGCTATGGTGGTGCAAGTGTGCCGATTAGTCGCGTACCAGTCGCTGGCGGTCCTGGTGTGCATCCTGGTAGCGGCACGCTTGAGGTGGAACTGGATATGGAGCTTGTGTTAAGTGCTGCTCCACGTCTAGCGAATTTGCGCGTCTATGAAGCACCAAACACCGATGCAGGAGTTATCGCGGAATGGGGACAAATCGTTAGTGATGCCATTCCCGTTGTCAGCACCAGTTGGGGTGCGTGTGAGCCATTGGTCACAGCGGCTTCAGCACAACTAGAAAACGCGCTCTTCACTGTAGCGGCGGCACAAGGGCAGACAATACTTGCTGCTTCTGGCGACCATTCCACTGACGATTGCGATGGGCAACCGAAGGGTGTCACTGAGTCGGTTGATGATCCAGCCTCGCAACCGTATGTCACAGGAGTTGGTGGAACCTCGCTCTCGAACACGGTTAGCCCTCATCCCGCTGAGCAATACTGGCAACAAGGGACCTCCAATGGACATACTATCGGTGGTGGTGGTGGTATCAGCACGTTCTGGACACAACCCAATTGGCAGCAAGGTTCAGGCGTGAGCAGTAGTTTTAGCAGTGCCGCATCATGCGCAACTACTACAGGCAACACTGGTAAAATGTGTCGTGAAGTACCTGATGTCGCGTTGAATGCCGACCCCAATGTTGGCTATCCCACCTATTGCACCGTCACTGCCGCGAATTGCTCGACCTCGAATCCGTGGACTATGGTCGGTGGCACCTCGGCTGCCGCACCCATGTGGGCGGCGATGGTTGCCTTAGCGAATCAGAAGTCATTGCAAGATGGTAACTTCAATCTCGGTTTCCTCAATCCCTTGCTCTATGGTGTGGCACAAAATGCGGGACAATACGCGAGAGATTTTCATGATATTACTATAGGAAATAGTAGTGCCTTTCATGATGGCAAATATCCCGCGACTCCTGGCTATGATATGACAACGGGTCTTGGTAGCTATAATGCACAGCCGTTGGTTAGCGACCTTGAAGCATCAGCGGCAAATATGACGAAGGCACGTACTGCTCCTGCCTCCAACACATGGTACTTCGCGGAAGGCAGTGTGGGCAATAGTTTCCAGGAATATCTCACGCTACTCAATCCGAACACGACGCAAACGGCGACTGTCACCACAACCTACTTGTTCGAGAATAAGCCATCCGTCAGCAAACAACATACAGTCACACCAAGCACGCGTTTGACAGTGAGCGTCAACGGCGATCTCAATGTTTTAGCAACCGCTCCACAGCAAGCTGTTGCAACGATTGTGCAATCGAACATCCCAATTGTCGCTGAACGACCGCTCTACTTCAACTTTCATGGCATCAACAGTGGAACCGATGTCGTTGGAGCAACCAACGCAAACCAGACCTCGTTCTACTTCGCGGAGGGTGATACGCGGCATGACGCGACACGCACCTATAGCACCTATGTCACATTGCTCAATCCAAGCACCACACAAACCGCGCATGTCACGATCAACTACTACAACAATGGTTTACGTGGTACGCAAACGCTGAATGTGGGACCGATGCAACGTGGCACGGGTACGCCTGCGGCAGTCAACCTCTATCAGCAGGTAGCCATTCAGGTAACATCCGATATCGGCATCGTCGCCGAACGACCTATGTACTTTAGCGATACCATTCCAACGGCTGGCGGCAGAACGCTTGGTGCAGCCTCGGCAACGGGAGCGACAACACTGGGTACGAGCACGGGTAGCGACTGGCTCTTCGCGGAAGGCTATACAGGGAACAACTTCCAGGAGTATCTGGTGCTGGCGAATTTCACGAACGCGAGTGTTACCGCAAATGTGAAATTAGAGTACACGAATGGTTCGACGCAGACAATTCCTGTCAGTGTCGCTGCAAAGAGTCAGAGTTACTTCGATGTCAATAACGCCTTTAGGCATCCCATGACTGGTAGTAAGCCGACGCCAGAGGTTTCGGCAGAGGTCACGACAGGCACTGCTGCTATTGTGGCTGAACGTTTGATGTACTTCCACTTTGGTGGCGCACATCTCTCTGGTGGAACTGATGTTGTGGGCGAGGCTGGTCCGGCAAGTCACACGGTTTACAGCTTTGCCGAGGGCTACACCTATAACGGTTTTTCCGAGTTTCTCACACTACAAAATCCGACGAATAACTCAGAGACTGTTGCGATTACTCTATTCGCCGATGGTACAGTTGTGCAGTTGATGAAGCAGTTAGCCGCGCACAGTCGTACAACGATAGATGTGAATGGTCTGGTGGTGCCAATGGCAAAAGCGTATCCGACCAACCCAGTCGGCAGAGGCTATGAGGTCTCCATGGATGTGCA
>CAXTWV010000345.1:0-5451 GCA_964248005.1 uncultured Ktedonobacteraceae bacterium
AGACGATTTCGGCACCGACGCCGCCAGCGCGTCCGGCTTCGTGAACGATGATGGCACGTCCCGTTTTTTCGACCGAGGTGACGATAGCTTCTTCGTCGAGAGGCCAGACTGTACGCAAGTCGATGACTTCCACACTTGTGCCCATCGTTTGCTGCGCTTTCTTCGCGGCTTCAAGGGCAACTTGCACCATTGCACCATACGCAAAGATGCTGACATCAGTTCCCTCTTGTACGATATTGGCCTTGCCGAGTGGCAATGTGTAATGTTCTTCGGGTGTCTCCTGGCGAAATGAGCGGTAGAGTTTGATATTCTCAAGAAAGAGGACGGGATCGGGATCGGCAACGGCGGAAGCAAGTAAGCCCTTTGCATCGTAGGGATTTGAGGGGATCACGACCTTGAGACCTGCCGTTTGTATAAAGACACCTTCGAGGCTATCGGAATGCAGTTCGGGCGTGCGAACACTCCCACCATAGGGAGCACGTACTACCAATGGACATGTTTGCACACCTGCACTACGGAAGCGCACACGAGCCGCTTGTGAAACGAGCTGGTTCATAGCGACAAAGAGGAAACCCGCGAATTGTATTTCGGCGATGGGACGCAGACCATAGACAGCCATACCAATCGAGCTACCGATAATTGCCGACTCTGACAAGGGGGTATCGAATACGCGTTGCTCGCCAAATTTCTGTTGCAGTTTTTCCGTGACACGAAATACGCCACCGTTGACGCCTATATCCTGTCCCAGCATCACTACACGCGAGTCGCGCTCCAATTCTAACGCAAGGGCATTGTTCAATGCCTCAATCATGGTCATCTGCATTGAGTTTCTCTCCACATATAGAAATCGTTTCCGAATGTTGATAATCAAATGTGGCTAAGCCTTCGGTAGGGACCGATTGATCGCGTCCAAAGATGGGCGGGGAGGGGGCCACGTTGCTATATAGTGCATTTAGAGAACGGTTGCCCTGCCACCCCCATCTTTGGGCGCAATGAATTGCTGCCCCTACCGACGTTCGGTTTTTAATTGTTAACATCTGTCACATGACGCACTAAATCTTCGCGTTGTGCTTGTAGGCGGGGCGAGAGGCTTTCGGACATGTAGTCAAAGAAGCCATCGGGTGCGGGTGCTGGCATCGACTCCGCTTCGGTAACGGCTGAATTGATTTCGGCTTCGACCTCGTTGATAAGCTGCTGATTTTGTTCTTCTGAAAGCAGACCTTGTTTTGTCAGGAAGCGTTGGAAGCGTGCGATGGGGTCTTTGAGTCGCCATTCCTCGATCTCTGACGCGACACGATAGCGCGTAGGATCATCGGCAGTGGTATGTGCTCCAAGTCGATAGGTGAGAGCCTCGATGAGTGTGGGTCCGTGTCCGGCACGCGCACCCTCGACAGCTCGTTGCATCACGTCATATACGGCGAGGATATCGTTGCCGTCCACGAGGACACCGGGAACACCAAAGCCAGCACCACGCGCCGCGAGCGTAGGAGCAGCGGTTTGTTTAGAACGTGGTACACTGATGGCCCAACCGTTGTTTTGCACGAACAACACAACAGGAGCTTGAAAAACGCCAGCGAAGTTTAACGCCTCGTTGAAATCGCCCTCGGAAGTCGCGCCATCACCACAAACACCAACCGCTACTGCGTTATCGCCAGCGATTTTCGATGCCATACCAAGCCCAACCGCATGTAGCATCTGGGTCGCGATCACAATTTGGATAGGCATACAATGAGCTTCTTTGGGATAAGCAGGTGTATAGCCTCGGAACGAGTACATCAGGGTAGGAATAGGGATACCTTTGACCATGAGCGATGCAATCTCACGATAAGAAGTTGTAAGCCAATCTTGCGGTTGTAGAGGAGCAGCAAGACCAACAGCAGCGGCTTCTTGTCCCATCAATGGCGCAAATGTTGTTGCACGTCCTTGCCTCTGCAATGCAATGATTTTATTGGAGAAAGCACGTCCGAGATGCATGAAGCGATAGAGTTGTAGGAGGCGGTCTGTGCTCAGATCGGGCATTGCTCGTAGCAGGTTTCCTTCGACATCAAGAATCTGATATGCTTCCATGCTTTGGTCGATTTGTTGAGTCGTCACAGCATATACTCCTTCTCTATATTCTTATGCAAACACAGTAAATGAATGATGCATCCGGTAAAAAACAAGGGGACCGCACATTGCTTCGCTCGTGCGCAGGACGCGATAAATCGGTCCCTACCATTCCTCATCACTCGCGAGATAGACCAATGAACCAAACATTGCACGGCGGCTTGGGCCGCCGTGCAATGTTTGGTTCATTGCGTTTGCATACTAAACAACCAGGGGGCTTCTTGTTTACGGCGTTGCTCGTAGGCGACAATCTCGTCATTGTGCGAGAGTGTCCAGCCGATGTTGTCGAGACCTTTGAGCAGTGCCTCTTTGCGGAAATGGTCAATATCGAAGTGTAGCACGCGCTGGCTTGGCGTAGTGACGGTTTGTGCGTCGAGATCAATAGTGAGTGTATAGCCCTCTTGTGACTCTACCTCTGAGACAAGTTCCTGCACGGTTGCTTCGGCAAGAGTGAGTGGTAGGACGTTGCTGTTGAAACAGTTGTTGTAGAAGATGTCGGCGAAACTGGGGGCGATGACACAGCGAAAACCATATTCGCGAATAGCCCATGGAGCATGTTCACGCGATGAGCCACACCCGAAATTGTCACCCGCAATCAGAATACTGGCGTCTTTGTAGCGCGGTTGGTTCAGCACGAAATCAGGGTTTGGTGTACGCCCACCAGCGATGTAACGCCAGTCGGCAAAGAGTGCCTCGCCAAAGCCTGTACGCTTGATCGTCTTGAGGAAACGCGCAGGTGTGATCTCGTCTGTATTGACGTTTGTGCGATCTAAGGGCATAACGAGGCCCGTGTAGACGGTAAATGGTTCCATGTTGTTTATGCCTCTCGAATATCTACGAAATGTCCAGCGATAGCGGCGGCGGCAGCCATGGCAGGGCTAACAAGATGTGTGCGTCCACCGCGTCCCTGACGACCCTCGAAGTTGCGGTTGCTGGTTGAGGCACAACGTTCGCCCTCACTGAGACGGTCGCCATTCATAGCAATGCACATGCTACAACCAGCCTCACGCCAGTCAAAACCAGCATCGCGGAAGATATCGGCTAGCCCTTCTTCCTCTGCCATACGACGTACCTGCCATGAACCTGGGACCACCATCGCACGCACAGATGGTGCAACATGCTTGCCTTTGACGTATTGTGCTGCCATACGCAGGTCTTCCAAGCGCGAGTTTGTGCATGAGCCAATGAAGACAGTATCGAGCTTGATGTCGGTAATTTTTTGTCCAGCTTGCAAGCCCATGTACTGCAACGCACGTTCGTAGCCTTGACGTTTGAGGATGTCATGCTCGGCGGCTGGATCAGGCACGGATGACGTTACGTCGGCAACCATGCCGGGATTGATACCCCATGTTACCTGCGGTCCCAGGTCAGCCACGTTGATCTCATATACATTGTCAAATGTCGCATCGGGGTCACTCGCGAGTTGTCGCCATGCGGCTACGGCTTGGTCGAAAAGTTCACCTTTTGGAGCGTAGCGGCGTCCCTTGATATAGGCAAACGTCACATCGTCGGGAGCGACCATACCAGCACGCGCACCTGCCTCAATCGCCATGTTGCAGAGGGTCATACGACCGTCCATTGAGAGGTTACGAATTGTCGAGCCACTAAACTCGATCACATGTCCAGTACCAACGCCCGTACCAAGTTTGCCGATGATGCCAAGTGCAAGGTCTTTCGCGGTCACACCAGGAGCCAATTTCCCCTCGACCCGAATATTCATCGTTTTGGGCTTCTGCTGTAAGAGACATTGTGTCGCCAACACATGCTCAACCTCACTGGTGCCGATACCAATGGCAAATACGCCTAACGCGCCATGCGTTGAGGTGTGTGAATCGCCACATACAAGCGTCATGCCAGGGAGCGTGATGCCCTGCTCTGGTCCAATGATATGCACAATGCCCTGTCGCTCATCATTCATGTCGAAGAGTGTAAGATCAAAATCGACGGCGTTTTGCTCCATCGTTGTGATACACAATTCGCTGTCGCGGTCTACCACATTCAGCATCTTACGTCCATTGACGGTTGGTACATTGTGGTCGAGCACAGAGATGGTGGCATCGGGACGACGCACAGGAAGGTGTGCGAGACGTAGGCCAGTGAACGCTTGCGGTGATGTGACTTCATGCACAAGGTGACGATCAATGTAGAGAATCGCTGACTCTCCTGGCACATCGCGCACAACGTGTGCATCCCAAATTTTATCGAACATCGTTTTTGACATAGCAGAGTCTCCATAAAATACTTACACAACGAATACAGCTACATGCTGTGTTGTAGTTGGAAAGAAGATATTCTATTGTATCTTGTGGAGGATACATTTTACAACCAGAACGGGAGGAATTTCTTTCATATTTGCCCAGCTAAACCACCGATTTCCTTCAGCGGACGCAGGAAGTGTTGGCTCTTCAAAGCCATTTACGACAAAACCAGCATTGAAACATGCATTGAGTAGCTCATTTAACGGGCGAAAAAAATAGTATTGTGGAGCGGGTTGTCCAATTATCCCCACACCTTTTTGTGTAGAGGGAGTAAGGTAGCGCGATACTTTCACCGAATGCACCTCTGTTATTATGCCGTCTCGGTCATCTTCTTCTACCATCAACTTGATATTGCCATTGAAGCAAGGATGCATCAAAGAAAAAACAAAGCGACCATCAGGTTTGAGCATCTTGCTCAGTGCTGATAGAAGAGGGTCGATTGTTGCCATGTCCATAAGGGCCATATTGCAGACGGCGGCATCAAAACGTTGCTCGCCTAAGCTAAGTAGCTGTTCTTCGTTCGTTGCATCAACTACCGCATAGTTAATTGCATGTGCATAATCAGCATTTCTTTTCTTTGCCAACGCTATAAACTTCTCGCTAAAATCGGTGGCAGTAACAGAGGCACCAAGTTGAGCCATTCTTTTGGCAAAGATGCCATTCCCACACGCGATTTCTACCACGTGCTCGCCAGAACGCAGATCAAGCAGACGTTCTGAGGTAGGTCCCACTAGAAATCGCTGGAACTGGTTGCCCTCGCCCATCTGCTCATCCCAAAAGGATGCATTCTCGTTCCAAATATCATGAACTTCTTGATTGAGGGATTGTTCGGTAGACATGATTCTCTCCAATGATTACTATTATTACCATCATTACCACTTTTTGTTTTGTGCCAATGCTATGCATTGAGGAAGAGATTGTGTATGACGGAAATTGATTACTATTATTACCGTCATTACCGGAGTTTGCATTGTTTGTTGTTAGCAAGGTGTTGAGGGAATGGATGGTTGAAGAACGTTCCTTATGAAGTTCTCAAGGAAGAGTATACCTGAGAAGAGAGGGAAAAACAAGGGATAATACGATTGAA
>CAXTWV010000346.1:0-5402 GCA_964248005.1 uncultured Ktedonobacteraceae bacterium
TACAGGTCCTACATAGTCTCCCTATTTGTTCCCTAATGATATAATAGCCGTGAGTACATCAGACTAAAAAAGTGCCACCCTCATTTCGCTTCAATCCTACATTCATAGCATTTCAGAAAACAAGAGAAGCACCCACTACAGCAGAACTGACAGCAGTTATCTAAGAGACTTGAAGATATCATTCATTTTATTCGCAGCGTCTTGGTGCATTGTCGGTAACAAGTGCGAATACACATCCATCGTCATTGCTATGGTACTATGCCCTAGCAACTCCTGTACAACTTTCGGATGCACACCCTTCATTAACAGAATAGTCGCCGCACTATGCCGCAAGTCATGAAACCGCATGTCAGGTAAACCTGCCTTTTTAAGCAAGGCATGATACCATATATGCACAGCATTTGGATTAAGGAAGCTACCATAAATGTTGTGAAACACTACGTTAAAGTTCTTCCAATCCTTACCCGCTTCTATTTTGTCTTGCTCCTGACGCGCTTTATGTTCTCGCAGAGCAGAAACCACAACATCAGTGAGCATCACACGACGCCGACCTGATTTTGTCTTTGGCTCATTCTCAACATAACCGTAACCTCTTACCCAACACACAGTACGACGTATATTCATAATACCTTTTTCCAAATCAAGGTCATCCCAACGCAAGGCCAACATTTCACCACGACGCGCACCTGTTGTTATAGCTAGAAGAAGCAAAACCTCTATACGACTACCCTTCGCAGTTTCTAGCAGTTTATGAGCTTGCTCAGGCGTTAACACATGCATCTCTCGACGTTCAAGACGCGGAGGCGACACAAGACCTGCAACGTTACGAGGAACGAGGTTCCATTTAACTGCATCCTCTAACGCATTATGCAACACACCATGAATAAGCCTTATCGTACTAGGCATCAGACCGTCTTCGAGCATATCAGCACACAGCGATTGAACATGCTCAGGCTTCAAACTCTGTAGCGTTACCTTACCAAGCACAGGCAACAAATGAGCATTAAGAGCAGAACGATATTGCCTATACGTCACTTTTCTAATGGTTGGTTTGGCAATATTCTCCAACCAATAAGGCAGGTACACCGCGAGGGTTTGACGTGGACCCGTAGCTAATGTGCCTTGTTTTTGTTCATTGATGGCTAGCCGTAGCTTTTCCTGTACCTCTTTTTTCGTCTTACCATAGAACGTTTTTCGCTTAGCTTTACCCTTATCATCCTTAAAGGATATTTGAGCTTGCCAACGCCCGTCTTTGCGCTGTGTTATCGAACCTTCACCATGTCCACGCATTAGGCCACCCCCTCTTTCTGCTTAATCCAGTCTTGCAACGACCAGACCGACACACGCACCGACTTCCCGAAACGGATGATTGGCAAGCCATCAGACGCAATCAACTGATAGACCTTTGTGCGACTCAACCGCAACGCCTTAGAAACTTCAGTGATGTTGAGAAGCAATGCCTCCACTTTGCGTTCTTCCATATGCCACCTCCCCTACTGCTCAACCAGCTTTAACACATCGGGAATACGCTCGATAGAGCAACCTATCCCTATCCCACTTGTCCCACGTTGATACACCACCACCGCGACAAATCCATCATTTTCGATATGGTCTACAATGCCACGCCGCCATTGTCCCGAAGGCATCAAGAACCATATCTGCTTGCCTACCCACGCTCGACGCGCCTCAACCACGCCAGGAGCTACCACTGCATCCATAGCTTCTACCAGCTTCCAACCCTCTTGCTTGTCCATAGCCACACCTCCACTCATCGACGCGCCATCTCTTGACGCTGATACGCCCACATGTTTATCACCCGACGCGATAGCGGCTTGTCCTCCTCTATCGCCTCTCGTAACGCTTTGCGCCGCAACTGGTGATACTCCTCTAACACCAAGCCGCGAGACTCCTGTGATATCCGAGCCGCTACCGCTTTCTTCTCTTGCTCATATGCTCCTGGGTCAGTGTCTCGTAACTCTTCAAGCCCTTCCGCTAATTCTGCATAGCGTTGTTGCTTAAAGTTAGCTACCTCCTCACCTTCTTCTGATGCATGTTGGCACAACACCCACTCTGACTTCTCTTCTTGCCCCTCACCCTCTAATGGCTTGCCATTGTCCTCTACACCATCCGTTTCATGCTCGACCCCTGCAAACAACCGTACCCGTAAATCCGCGACCCGTTCAGGAAAGAAGCCACGCGAATAGCGAATACGATGCGCTTTACTGGTCACTTGCTCTATCGTTACCTCTTTCTGTAACTGCACATGACCTTGAGCATCTCGAATAATCCCTACCCGTTCACGCTCGACATCCCGTTTCCCACGCTCACCTACAGCTAATGCTTTCGTGAGGTACTTGGTGACATAGCCAATCGCTTTGGCATTGCGGATACGCTCGATATGTCCAATGTTGGCACCCTCACCCGTTTGCTCATCATAGTGCGTTGCCGACGCCCACAACGGTTGGATAACCTCTTTATATGGGATGCGCTCGACCCCCTTTATCAACAGGTGCCAGTGAAAGCCGTTGCGCTCAAAGTCCGTATGCCGTTCTAGTACCGCAAAGTATTCCACAGGATAGGCCACACGCGCCCCGATATGGTTCGGCCCCTTGCCTTTTGACCCACGTCGTACCGCTTGCATAAACGTGGTCAACGCCCGTGCTGACGCTTCTACCGTCGTACCAGCCTTCGAGAGCGTTAAAAACAGCGTTGGGTCAGCTTCCTTAACCAACTGACGCCACAGGTTGACCTTGCGAGGCCCACAGTACAAACATTCCCAACGATTACACCGTGCCCGTTGTTTTTCCCCCGTTGTCTTGTTTATCCAGTAGTGACGCACCGCCCAGATGTCCCTACAGTAAAACAGTTCTCCTACATTGTTTTTCTCTGCACGCGCTACCCGCTCGTCTAGCGAAGGAATATGTACATCCTGTATACCTTTTTGTGCTTGCATAACCCACCTCCAAACCGCTCTACACCTCAAAATGTTGCCACGCTACTTGTGTGATATGTTCTTTGCAGTGTCAAGGGAAGGCCCGGCGAATTGTACGCCGTCTCTCACGGCAGGGCGGGACGCACGCGCCCACCACGCCGTGAGAGCGCGCACAATCGCCCCCCGCCACCAGGAACGGGCGAGAGATGAGTGTGTAGCAGGGGATAGCGTTGGTGGACATGCCCCGAACCCGACGAGGAACGCCCCACCACCGCTTACGGCTTGCCATTGACACTTTGACACTGTTGTACCAGCCCTCAAGAGTAGTATTGAGACGGACTCTCATCAGGGTACGAGGCGTATGGTTGTTGCTCGTAGTCTTGTTGGTACGGTTGTTGTCCGGGCACCTGGTAGTAGCCCATATCTTGCTGGACAAGCCGCTCATTCGCATAGAGACGCCCAGGCCGTAACGCCTCCTCTTGTGCCGCCACCGATGCTACCGTCGTCGTGCGGATGACACGCAGCACCAACCACACCACAATCACCAGTGCAACCGCAGCGAGCATCAGCCAGGACACTAGCACACGCGCAGGCCACAACGCGTACAGCACAAACCCAATCACAGGCAGCAAGCAGACCACCAGAGCCACAGCAAACGAAATGGATAACGTTTTCTGTTCACTTAACATAGGCATCACCTCTTTCCCATCAATTCGTGACCAATCACAGGTCACATTTCTCCACGCGATCACCAACCAAGAAAACCGTTGTCATGCATCGTTACACGACAACGGCAGGCTATTAAGCAACCTTTTCTTGTTGTTGCTCAGATTGTTCCCATTGCTCATACCCAACAAGTTCTCTAAGAAATCGAAGTCCCACCAACGCGTCATCAGGCTGAACAAGAGCGAGTGCAGAAAGCCAGCCGAGCACGAACCCAACGCGCCAAGCCAATTCAGAGGCAAACACCTTATCCACAACCGCATTTTGTCTGACAATATTGAGCACCGCAGACCGTTTGTACAAGCGACCCACAAACACCTCATTCCCTGCCTCATCCTCATTCCACATCGACTCAACATAGGACTCAAAACCCGACTTGCCAGCACGGGAAAACAAAGAAGTATCAGTTAAAGAAGCATCAAAGCGACCATCAAGCAACAACGCCGAGGAATATGGCATGTCAATAACATCCGCAACAGACACAGGAGCAACCGCCATAAATGTTTGAGAGTGTTCTAGTAGCATATTCACCTCCTAATGGCTTGCCAATAATTTTACCATCTGTCTAAACTATCTTTACTGTCTATAATATCATGGCTTTGTTACATTGTCAATACCATCTGTCTAAACCTTCCAAATCAACTCATTTTATGGTAAAATGTCTTATACATGGGACTTCAAAGAAAATACGAGGTAGATTATGAACAACTATTACACAGCAAAAGAGGCAATAAGGAAGCTAAATATCCCAAGAAGCACCTTTTATCATTTACTAGACATAGGCGAAATTCCAAAAGGCGTTATGATACCACTAAGGAAGCAGGCACTATACCGAAAACAAGATATTGACAAAATTGTGGAGGAAAGAGCGAAGTTTTTAGAAGAATTAAAGCAAGCTCCCGAAAGGCTAGCATTTATGGTTCCAAGCCGAGAAGACCTAATACAGTTAGTAGATATAGACCGCCTAGTATTCCATGAAGAGACACTTATCCTACCAGAGAAACAAATGGAACGGTTTAAGTATAATCCAGAAGTAATCCATGTGCTCAAAGACACAAAAACAAAAACGGTAGTAGGAGGAGTCACCATCAGCCCTCTAAAGCAAAAAGTTTTAGAAAAGCTTATCAACCTCGAAATTGACGAGACGCAGATAAAGCCCGAAGACTACCGCCCATACACAACTAGTGAGCCGCAAGATTGTTATGTCATAGGCATCATTGCCCGACCAAGCATCACAGAAACGTATTATGCTAGTAGACTACTCCATGCGGCCCTGGACTATCTTATAGAACTTCTGGAACGCGGAGTTATCATTAGACGCATTTATACAGTAGCAACCACAGAGGACGGAGACAAGTTAGCAAAAAAACTACGCATGACACCTTTACCAAGTGAATGGAAAGGCGAGTATGAGGATTTTAGGCATCCATACATCCTCGACTTAGAAGCCAAAGAGAGCAAATCCGTTTTCATCAACAAGTACTTAAAATATAAGAGAAACCTTGAAAGAAGGCAGAAACGGTATATAAAGCAGCTTTCAACGACATCAGAACCGACGCAAAATTTGACAGCAGAACTGACAGCAGAGACAGCAGATAACAATGAACAATCACGTACAGCAGTAGACAAACAGCCCGCAAAAACACGCTCAAAGGCTACTTCACACTAGACCTACAGCCATCATTTTACGGGAATGATATAATAGCCGTGAGTGTCTTGTTGGCCTGCCGTCGATATATCTGGTACG
>CAXTWV010000347.1:0-3179 GCA_964248005.1 uncultured Ktedonobacteraceae bacterium
TCGTGGATAATGATATTTCCCGTATGTTCGACGTGAACCTCTTCGTGTTTGACGGTATCCGTTATCTGCTGCGTTTCTTGTATCTGCTGTTTGTGTACAACAATTTCTTCGACAATGACTGTTTGCTTGTTGAGCGTGACTTGCTCCTCACGCACCAGGATACGGATCGTCCCGCTGTTGTTCAGCATCTCGCCACCATCAACCATAGTTGAGGTATCTACATTAGCATCATTCTCAGAAAGTGTTTCATTGCGTGCGGTTGTTCTATCTGTCATGGCAGCAGACCCACCTTGTGCAGGAAGACGCTCGATGGTCACTTCTTCGCGTGTGACTGGGATGGTGAAAGTTTTGTTCTCTGTGATAACACGCTTACGGATAATGACCTCACCTGTCTGCACAACCTGTTTGTTTACCTGCAAACGCTCTTCGCGAATTGGCACAACACGATTGCCACCACCTAAACGGTTTGTGTCAGCCGAGGCATCATAGGCACCATAGCGATACAGGATATCGCTCGCCTCTTTTTGGTGTCCATAAGGTTGCACGGTGACAACATAGTTCCCGGCCTCTAGTTCGTGCTGGTAAAAAGGCATGTCCTCTTGCGCTATGCCAGAACTTGCCAGTTCGTTCGGTGCGGCTGCAACGGTATCGGGCGTGTCGTTTTTGCGCGAGAAAAGATTCATAATGCCACCAAGCGCATTGCCACTGGTGTGTCCTAGGAGATTCATCTGATCATCTCTAAAACCCGCATGTCGTAACTCATTCATTGCTTGCTCGGCTAACGCGTGGTCTCGGAAGACGCCGATCACCATTGATTCTTCTGTCATTGCCATAGTAGGTACGCTCCCTTTTCATAGACTTTATAGTTACTGTAGAAAGATAGTATATGTTGTTCTCTTTATACACGGGAAGCTCACCTAGAAAGATGCGTTATGAAAAATTAATGCGTAAACGCGTACAGATTGCCATCGTGTGCGCCAACGAAAAGCCAAGATGCGATGACTGCAGGGGAAGAGGATAGAGTCGTATGCAAGAAGGTATATTGGAGTTGCTGTCCGTTAGTAGTGTTGAGGACTGTGATACCACCATCGCCCGGCTCAAAGCCATCGCCTAGAGGCAGATAAAGGGTTTGGCCTATGATAGCAGGAGAGGCATAGACAATAAGCGGCAAGTCGTGGTGCCAACGAGCGATGCCAGAGTGTGCATCAAGTGCCCATGCGGTTGATTCTTGTCCCACAACTCCTACCGCATAAATCATGCCATGAGCAAACGCGGGTGAACTAAAGACGTGCTCACCAACATGTGCTTGCCAGAGAAGATGACCTGTTTTCGCGTCAAGGGTATAGATGTTGCCATTCTTGCCACCAACAACCACGCGCAGTTGTTTCTTACCATCACGATAGAGCAATGGACCAGCACCGACATCAGTATCGCCTACATCCTGCACGACCGAACGCCAGTGCCACAACACGTGACCCGTTTTGAGATTGAGTGCCTCAACACCATCGTCGGGATCACCCGTTCCCACAAATACGGTATTGCTTGCCGCGTCAATTCCAGGCGAACTCCACACTCCACCACCCGGCTTGCCACCTTGTTCTATATAAGCACGCCAGTGCATCTTGCCTGTTTTGGTATCGTAGGCCAAGACTTGACCCGACTTTTTCGGATTTTCACTCAGGGTTGAGGCAACTCCGATAACCAGGAGTCCGTTCGCGATGGCAGGCGATGACCATGCCTTCGCACCAGGAGTATCAATTTGAGTGTGCCAACGCACGAAACCGTCCTTCGCGTTAATGGCATAGATGACTCCACTTAGCGAGGCAATGTAAAGCGTGTTATTGACGAGTATAGGGGTGCCGAAAAAAGCGTCGTCCGCCTGAATTTGCCACAGCATCTTCGCACTCCGAATATCGAGTGCGGTCAGCGTTGTGTCGGTCGAAGCAATATAGACTACGCCATTCTGTACGATAGGCGAGGAGAAGACAGAAGCACGCGTGCAAAACGTCCACGCAAGGTGTAACAAGCCACCACCACTGGCAACGGAGGTCATGCCATCATGGTTACTATCGCCATGAAAGGTCGTCCAGTTCCCTTGTGCTGCTGGTGCGGTTGTGGTCGTATGTAGAATAGCAGATGTGCCCCCACTGCTCTTGCACATCGTCGGTACCTGCGTTTTGCTCACTTTGGGTGGGGGATTCGTTGTAGCACACGCGCTTACTAGCAGAATGCATAGGATGAGCACGATGCTTAGTGGTCTTGTCTTCATATAAAGATGATAGCATATGTAACCATTGGGAGACGAGGGTTGAGATGCGCCGTTCTTCTTAGCGTTCGATTACCAAAGGACGTAATAAATCGGTCCCTACAGGCGTTGGCGTGTATTTACTAACTCGACAATAGGCACATTTCCATGTTACACTGATACAAGGAGAATTACGGAAGGGGACCATAGCAGAATTGAAATCATGGGACTCGACATTGAAGCGTTTGGTTCACGCTGACCCACCAGCATTTGTACAATGGCTATTACCAGAAGCAGTGTTTATCGAGGAACTTCCTACCGAAATCGAAAGTCTGCAACGAGAGGTCGATGCACTACTCAATGTGACCTATAACGATCAGCCTATGTTGCTACACATCGAATTTCAGACATATAACGATCCCACGATGGGCAAACGTCTCATGACGTATAATATGTTATTGATGAATGCGTATGACATGCCTGTCTTATCATGTGTCATTTACCTATTGCGTGATGGTAATGTATCACAATCGCCATTGGACGTTTTCATCCCGACCGGATACTTAGTACACACGTTTAATTATATAAGTGTAGAGATCGGACGCTTGACTGCTGAAGAGGTTTTCAACATAGGAAGTGACTCACTTCTAGCATTAGTACCTCTCGCATCAGATGGTACACAACATTCAGTGCTTACAGAGGTTTTTGAACAGCTCAGAAAGCAGAGAGAACCAGTACAGGCAAGGACACAAGCAACCGAGATCGAGGTGATTGCGTTCACACTCGCGTCATTCGTATTACAACAAAGGCTCCAAACAACAGATTTGGAATGGCTTATCAGGAGGTTTCACGAGATGCACGACATCATACAAGACTCTCCTATCTTTCAGGAGATACTACGCGAAGGCATGGAAAAGGGACTTGAACAGGGACT
>CAXTWV010000347.1:3279-5382 GCA_964248005.1 uncultured Ktedonobacteraceae bacterium
AGGGACTTGAACAGGGACTCGAACAAGGACGCTTAGAGGCTACAAGGCGTATTCTGCTTATAGTGACCGAGAAACGTTTTCCTGCATTAGCACCTTTAGCGCAACAGCAAGCTACACGTATTCAATCTCTTGACACAATAGATACTCTTATTGTTGCCATCAGTTCGGCTCAGAACGAACTCGAAGCGCATAACGCATTACAAGGATATAAGTAAGTAGTTGTTATAAAAAGCATCTCATGATGGAAGGATGGACTAGCGCATGACGACAAATAGTGAACCCGACACTGTAGCAGGTTCAAACGCAACGAAGGCGTATCGTAAGCGCGTCGGCTTTGTCGCCGACGCCCCCAATTTTCCGGGCGAGTGGAATGCTGTCATGGAGAAGGTGAAGATCGCTGACCAACTGGGTTTCGACTCCGTGTGGCTTGGAGAATCGTGGGGCTATGAACTGTTTACGTCGATGGGTGATCTTGTACGCGTCACCAGCCACATCAAGGTTGGGGCAGGCATAGCGAATATCTTTTCACGCACACCCGCGCTCATTGCCAGCACCGCCGCTACACTCGACGAGCGTTCTGGTGGACGTATCCTACTCGGCCTCGGACCATCGGGTGCGAACGTGATCGAGCATTGGCATGGTCTCAAGTTTGAGAAGCCAGTCAAGCGCACACGCGAGTATGTCGAGATTATCAGAATGATTCTGCGTGGCGAGAAACTGGTCTACAATGGTGAGTTTTTCCATCTTGAGCGCGGCTTCACACTTCGTTTTAAGCCATTGCGTGCCGACCTGCCTATTTATATCGCGGCAATGGGTCCTAAGAATGTTGAGCAATCGGGCGAGATTGCTGATGGTATTTTGCCTGTCTACTGGCCCGGTAATAGATGGGGTGAACTACGTACACAGCTCGATGCAGGTTCACAAAAAGCAGGTCGTCCACCGCATAGTGCCGCTATTGCACCCTATATCACGAGTGTTCTGCTGCCTGAAAACGCAGATGAGCAGACACGTCAGATGGCGGCGGCGAAGGCCGCGGAGCCACTCGCCTACTATATCGCGCGTATGGGCGTCTATTACGCTGATATGCTGACGCGTCAGGGCTTTGGCGAAGATGTGCAGGCCGTGCTTGAAGCCGATAAAGCGAAGAGAAGCCTCAAGAGTGCGGCGACGGCGGTTAGCCCACGAATGCTCGATGCCACCGCCATCATTGGCACACCAAAAGAGGTCGTCGCCAAGCTCGATCAGTGGGGTGAGGCTGGCGTAGATGAACCACTCATGGGAATGCCCAGTGGTACCATCGACGAGGTTGGCGCACAACTCTCCGCGCTAATGGACGCGTTGAAAGCATAATAATAGGGAAATAAAATTCGCATGGTGCCGCCAATCTGAGCTTGGCGGCACCATGCGAATTTTATTTCCCTATTTCTCCACAAATTGTTCGGCATGTCTGAGACGTTTGCCGATGGAGGGATGATCGTAAAACAGGGTTTCGATGAGAGGCGATGGCTCAATCTCGGCGAGATTTTGATTGGCAAGACGCGTCATGGCACTTTTGAATGGCTCAATCATATGAGTGGCTTGTAGCGCGTACTCGTCGGCTTGATATTCAATCACGCGGCTGTAGCTATTCGTGAGAGGTGCGATGATAAAGCCAAAGACACCTGTAAGCACTAACAATAGTGGTAACGTTGCGGGGTCAGCAATGCCTTGATAGCGGTTGAGATGTTCAACGGCCCATGTCAAACACAGATTGAACAGGAACAATCCTACTAGCATAAAAAGTGATTGGCTGACAATCAGCTTCCAGATATCACGGTGGATATGATGGCCCAGTTCATGCGCGAGCACAACCTCGATTTCGTCAGGTGTATAACGATCAACCATTGTGTCACCCAACACGATACGGCGCGTGTTGCCCAGTCCCATCAACGCGGCGTTAGCGGCGGTGGTCTTGCTGCTCATATGCATCGTAAACACGCCTTGAATACGTGTATGAGCGCGGTTTGCCAACGCCACCAGACGCTGTTTCAACTCACCATCGGGCAAGGGGCTGAACTTATAGAAAAGCGGCAAAAGCAAGATGGGAGCAAGATTCGCCATGAC
>CAXTWV010000348.1:0-5372 GCA_964248005.1 uncultured Ktedonobacteraceae bacterium
AAACATGATATCCTTTTTTATTCTTTACAAATTTGTTATGCCCACACAAAGGTGACGCCATAGCCCGGATAGAAGGTATGATAGGTCATGACACCGAAATCACCGTAGCCCCAGTTGAAATTGGAGGTATTCACGCTACCATCGGCGTTAATACTCTCGACAATAGCGACATGTCCATATCCACCTGAACCCTGCACGCCGGGGGCAAGCACAATAATACTACCCACGCGCGGAGTATATCCCACATGCCAGCCATATCCAGGTGCGTTGTAGGCCCAGTCTGCCGCATTGCCCAGCCAAGGAACCCAGAGGCCCGTAAGCTGATGATAGCGGAACGCCGCCCAGAATGTGCATTGGCCCCAGAAGAAGTGATTGCCAACACCCCCAGCGCCCGTACCTGTACCACCACCATAACTAGGGGGAGCGGTTGGCACACCCGCGAAAGTTTGGCTATTTCCTGGATCGTAGCCATCTTGCGTGACCGCCGTTGCTGTTGCAGCCTGCTGTGCCAGTAAGACGTTATTGTTACTCTTATTAGAAAAATATTTGACGATTGGTGAGAAAACGTTATAGCCTTTACCTTCACTACCCGTTGGTACAACCGCAATAAGACTCCCTAAAACGATAAAGGCAAGCAACACTGTTACCGCTACATGCACAACCATACGACGACCCTGTGGCGGACGCATGGTGCCTGAACTCTTTTTACCCGTAGCGCGAATGACCGTTGGTTGCCGTAATGACGAGGTTGTGGTACGCAATGGAGGCAAGTCACCTGTTTGAACTTCTGGCAACATCCGTGTCACCTCTGGCAGCACACGAGTTGCTGATGGTGGAGGAAGTGGTGTCGTCTTAGTATTACCAGGGAGTTGACGCGTTGTGAGTGGCGACGCCTCAAAAATAGAAGATGCTAAAGGCGTAGACTCAGTAATTGGAGAAGCTTGCGCAATTCTATTTGGGATATTTGAGGGTTCTGGAAAAGGCAACTGTTCAACGGGTGATAATTCACTCACCAACTCTGGTACCTGTGGAAGCTTACCACTCTTCGCTGGCTCTCTGAGCGCACTACCCTTACTCTTATCCATTGACGACATACGTTGTTTCCTTCAATCTTGTTCTAAGACACTACAGCACACCCACCTCGACATATAGCACTTGCTATGACTTTACTTCCCGTGACCAAATAGGTCAAGTATATGGGGCTACACGTAGGACTATAGGACTACCATGTACGGTTATATTTCTCATTGTGATGAATGTATTGCATGTGTGTCGGCACATCACGTGCCGACACACATGCAATACATTCATCACAACACTACAACTTCTAACAACCCTGGATTACCCACGCGCTCTTCTTTGAACATATTGCGCACTATGACAGCCCAATGCTGGCTTGTCTTCTTTTCGTCTAGCACGCTCTGTGTTGAACCAATTGCGGCAAGTGGGACGCGCAACTCGTTTTTTCCACAAAAGTCGAGACTGAACCGCTTGACTTGCCCACCGCCAACAATACGTGCCAGTGCGTCGGGCAGACACACGTGTGCGAGTAATCCGGGTTCATACTGCCGTACTTTGATAATCAGGTCGAGTTCGTCACCAACTGAAAACTGTTCCTGAATATGGCCTTTTCTTTCTAAACGCACCTCAACTGCTAATTGTCGTTGAAATGTATTCCAATCCTCGACAACCTCCGATGTGATCTGTGCGGCCACCGCCCCCTGTACACACCGAATAGATTCCACTTTTTCACGATAGCTTAGTGCGTCTGCCAACGTCATTTCTTGACCATTCACCGCGACACGCCCATTTCCATTGTCCGCGACAACGCCTGCGTCACGTAATGCCGTCATGAGCGCAAGACACGCCGCCGTATCTACTGTACTATACAAACGACCTTCTGCATTGATTTGGCTTGTAATAGTATTTGTGGCTGCAAGCGCGAGTGCTAGGTCCGAAGTCTCACCCGTTTTGAGCAATACGGCGGCTGCATATGCGGCCTCTTGCCGTTCCGCTACCCCTCTACCAAACAAGCTAAAAAGCTGATTCTGTTCAGGAATAGTAACGGACACAACGCCATTCCGCTCTTTCAAACGCGAACGTACAAATGACACCGCCTCATCTCTTTTCTTCTGTGCTGGTGCTGTCGAAGTAAGCACGCGATAGGCATCATGACAACTTGTAAGTGTACGTGGGGGATTCTCGATCTTGTAATAGTTCGCAGCATCAACTGCCATCGTGTGTATCTCGTTTAACAGAGCGTGTAGTGTCGATGATACGCCCTCTACTTGCTCTGCTGTGGGAAGATCAAGTAAGCGTTTCACCGCAAGTGGGGCGTAGTGCGTATCTGGCTCGCCCTTCACACCTTCTTCTGGTGGATAGAGACAAAAGCCTTTTTGGGGTAGGTACATACTCACAAGCCGTTTGTGCCATATCACAAGCGCGGCTTCGTACTCGCTTGCCCGTTGCTCATCGTGTTTATTGGTAACATAGCCAACATACATCGCGAACAACTTTGTTGATGTCTGCTCAACACAGCCATAGGGATACAGCGAGGCTGCCTCAACAAATACCTGGAAAGGTCGCTCCAATCCTGGCATTGGGCGCAATTCTAGGGCACTCGTGTCTTGTAGTGTTACCACTTCTCCAGGAGTGAGTAGGCGCAGTGTACGCACTATATGACGCAATTTTCCTGGCTCTGTAATATAGCGTTCGCTTACATCGCTCACGCCACTACGCGCGTCACGTACAATAGAGGTAATCGTACCAGGACGTACTGGAAAGTACACGGTAGAGCCAGAGGGAACGGGCGTGTTAGGCGCAATTGGACTCCCGGTAGCAGAGAAGAGGGATAGCATCATGCCATCAAGTTGTACCTCGACAAGCGCATTACCTGACGCGGCACCGACATCGAGGCGTCCCATTACAGGATCGTCGGGGAAGATGAAGGGCGAAACAGTCAACTCTCCGTACACTTCCTGAGTTGCCTCAAGCGTAGTTTCGATGTGTTGCCAATCCAGCGTTTCAGGCGAAAGCGCAAACGCCTCGATACTATAGCGCGTCATACTGTCACCCAACTTTACCTCAACACTTGCCTCGCCTTGTACGCGCACAATACTGTTGTGTACTACCTCTGGAAAGGACAGACGTATATTTGTAAGCTGTGTTGATACATCTGGCGTTGCTTGTGGCATGACCAATCCACTAGCAGCAGGTACACGCATGGCGGAGGCGAGCATATACGGCTCACCAGCAGGAGAAGCCATCATAGGCATGACAGGCGACATGGAGGAGTTCCTCACCATCATTCGTCTAAACATGCGTGGCATCATGTTTACCTGTGCCAATTGCCGTTCCACTATGCCCGTTACAGATTGTTGCTGCCACTCACTGATATCGGCTTTGATTCGTGCCGCAAATTCTACCTGCGTATCACTTTGCGCAATCAAACGTGCATCTTTAACGATCAACTGAACAGGCACCACACGATCTGACATCCCTGTTTTGAGCGTCACCCGGATACGACTTCCCGGTCTTGCTTCTTTAGGAGCTTCACACTGTAGCTGTAGTTCCGAAGGACGCAATACCGCGCACCAACCCTCCCACGCTTGCCCATCTATAAACGCTCCCAGCAAGACGATACCATAAGGCGGCGGTACGGGAACCTGAACACTCTGGTCGGTCTTCAGTTGTTCATAATACTTCTCACCACTTGTTCCACGTACTGGATTAATAATCACGATACGGAGAGCTTCAACGTCGGCACGCGGCGTAATCTCTATAGCATTGCCAATCACGTTTCGTACTAAGAACGGCTCAGTATTCGCGCCTCCGCGTGCAACGTACATGCCTCGACATGTATTCGCCTGCGGTAGTGGAAGCAGACTCAACACGCGCAACTCACCCAATTCACTGATGGTCAGTGTCTCGCGCCGTTCCTGCTCCGAGCCTTTCAACGCAACCGTTGCAGTACGTTCTCCAGCGAGAATGTTCAATGTATAAGGACCCTCACCTGCAAGCGTGACCGTGCCTTGACAGTGCCCCTCGAAGTCACAGTGTAGTTTTGTACGTGTCCCAACGCGTTGCCCACGTTCCTGCAACTCAACCTCAATGGAGCCACTATATGGTTGATTGAAGGTCGTAACTGACAGTGTATACTGCAATATCTCGCCGTTCAGTTCCTGCGACACAAGTTCCGCATTGAGAGCGGCTAAGCGATATTCCGCGATCTCAAAACGACACGCATCGGCAGGGCTATTCACAAGCGTTGCCTCATACTGGCCTTCTGGGAGATCGCGTAGTGGATAGAGGCACAGGCCAAACTCGTCAAGTGTAACAGGATATTCCGCGTATACCGTGTTGTTCAGTGAAACACTCAGCACCACTTCTTTATGTGCTTCAGTAGGAGAGGCAATCAGGAGGCGTACAACGTCACGATTGGCACGATACAAGGTTTTGTCACTTGTGAGCGAGACGAGGGTGCAGTGTGGCAACGGCGTTGGTCGAATTTCAATGCCCGGAAGTGTAAGTGTACTTTTGCCACGAAAAAGAATCTGTTGTGACGTACTTTGTCCTTGAGAAGCCTGTGCATTTGCCTTGAGGAATACAAACCAGTTGCTCAGTAACGCACTATCACCCAACCGCGCAAGTACGTCATGTTCTTGTATGGTAACTAAAGGATCATAATGTGGAGATGGTATCATAGTATTTCACCTTTCATAACTGCTGTCACACGCCTATAGTGCTTTTTTATAGAAGCGAACCTGAATTTGTACACCTTCCTGTACAGCATCTTCAAAAATACGAAGTAAACTATCTGTTGTTTCTTCGTTTGTATATGCCTCACTACATATTTCACAAACTTCAGCGGGAACATTCTTAAATACGATTGTCGTCGTGTTACGTTCCAATGTTATTGTCGTCTGACCCAATTGCGTTTCCCCCTGTTTACAAATAACACATTTCATAAATTTCTCCTCACTGGTAGGGACCGATTTATCACGTCCTTTTGGCCTTTTCGATTGCCGACGAGGACGTGATAAATCGGTCCCTACAGGCGGCATATCCCCATTAATTTGTTAAAACCCATAATCGGTCCCTACCACCATTTGCATGAAGGTAAACAGACTATTCACATGGTAGTAGAGTATCAGCAATCAATATAGCTCTACAATTATAGCGCAAAATTACCTCCAAAGATATATCAAGGTACGTCAAAGAATGTTATAATCATGGACATGTGATGACAACGTGCCAACATCCCATCTTAAATGACATGAATTTCGATGACTAAAATCACCCATACCTCATGATGGGATAGAGCAAAAATAATCAAGGCACATCAATTGTAGGGCTATAATTCATTACGCCCT
>CAXTWV010000349.1:0-5306 GCA_964248005.1 uncultured Ktedonobacteraceae bacterium
CCGACAAGGACGTGATACATCGGTCCCTACAGATATCCGTACCAATTTGTTAAACGGAAGCACTACGCTCTCGTTCGGCGTTAGGGGCCGAACGAGAGCGTAGTGAATTATGGCCCCTACATCATTCAAAAAAACATGATACCAGTGCCAAAATCATGTTATGCCCAGCGTATCAAGCCCATCTCGTACTTTTCGGTTAAGCCTGAGTGTGTTGGTACAACGCGAACATTGTAGGCAATGCTGCCACTTTCGTCAGGTTTGAGCTTCGCATCATAACGGTAAGAGCCATCTTGCTCTTTCTTTGTATACGTCATGGGAATACCGTGTTGTGCCAGGACGCTTTCATCGTTGGCTTCACCATACACAAGCTCAACGCTCAAGTCTTCTGGCGTCAAACCATCGGCACGTACCCATGCCTTCACATCGATGCCTTCGCCGAGGCTGAGTTGTCCATCACGTTGTCCATCAACGTAGAGTTCGAGCTTACCCCAAGCGTTGCGAACACGTTCTTTCCATGCGGCAAGTACACGAGCACGTTCATAATGATTTGGCTCAATAAACTGGCTATGCTGAATTTCTGGCACATAATAATGCGTGGTGTAATCTTTGACCATACGTCGCATACTGAACTCAGGCGCACATGTCCGAATTGCCTCTTTCATATAGCCTAGCCAGCCATGGGGTATACCACTGTCGTCACGATCAAAGAATGTTGGCACAATCTCCTCTTCGAGCAAACGATACAGCGAAATGCTATCAGCTTCGGCTTGTGCTTCCTGATCGTGATACTCGCGTTCCTCGCCAATCGCCCAACCGTTTTTGCCGTTATAGCCTTCGACCCACCAACCATCAAGAATACTACAATTTGGCTGACCATTGAGTGCTGCTTTTTGACCACTAGTGCCGCTTGCCTCATAGGGACGAATAGGGTTATTCAACCATACGTCGGTACCTGAGACGAGGTAGCGTGCCATGTCGATATCATAGTTCTCAAGGAAAACGATTTTGCCCTTGAATTCTTTTGTACGTGACAGCTTGTATACTTGCTCAATCAGTGCTTTGCCTGGCTCATCGGCGGGATGTGCCTTTCCTGCATAGAGAATTTGCACGGGACGGTCTGGATTGTTCAGAATACGTTTGAGACGTTCGATATCGCGGAAAAGCAGAGTCGCACGTTTGTATGTGGCGAAGCGACGTGCGAAACCGAGTGTTAACGCTGTTGGGTCCAGGAAGTTGTCAATTTCGTTTATTTGCAGTGACCCTTCGCCGAGGCGGAGATGTTGTTGCTTTAAGCGGTGCCGTGCGTAGACTATAAGTTTGTCTTTACTTTGTGCGTGTGTCTTCCATAATTCGACATCGGGAATGTTGTCGATGTTGCTATCCCAAAACTTCTGGTTGTCAACATAACGCCCCCAATCGTTGTTGAGGTAGCGTCGAAACAGTTCATTGACTTCTGGCGCAACCCAGGAAAAGGTATGGATGCCGTTGGTGACGGAACCTATCGGCACCTCATCGACTTCAGCACCGGGCCAGAGGAACTGCCACATTTTGCGTGATACATTGCCATGGAGTGCGCTCACGCCATTATGTTGCCCTGTCAGCTTGAGTGCTAAGACCGTCATACTATAGGTTGGACCCCAGCTTTGCTCCTCGCGTGCGACATTCATAAACTGCTCGCGATTCAAGCCTAATTGTCCCCAGTAACTGCCGAAATATTTGTCGATTAGTTCGTTGCTGAATGTATCGTTACCAGCTGGGACGGGTGTATGTGTTGTAAAGAGCGAGTTTGCTGCCACAGCCTCACGCGCCTCATTGAAGCTGAGACCTGAGACGACTAACTCGCGACAACGTTCCAGGTTCAAGAATGCAGCATGTCCTTCATTGAGGTGCCATGCAGAAGGTGTAATACCTAGCGCACGTAGAGTACGCACACCACCAATGCCAAGCACAATTTCCTGCGAAATACGCATTTCGTGATCGCCAGAGTAGAGACGCGCGGAAAGCTCACGGTCATTTGGCGCGTTGGGTGCCACATCGGTATCCATCAGGTACAAGGGGATTCGCCCAACCTGCAATTTCCAGACTTTCGCGTAAATGCGGCGTCCAGGCAGATCGACATTAATCATAATTTCGCTACCGTCGGGTCCGGTCGCGGGCGTCGCAGGTGCTTCCGAGAAATGTAGCTTGTCATATGTGGCTTCTTGTCTGCCCTCGCGGTTGATGCGTTGGTGGAAGTAGCCCTGTGGATACAGGAAGCCGACACCTACAAACGGTAAGCCGAGATCGCTGGCCTCTTTGCAATGATCGCCAGAGAGAATACCTAGACCACCTGAATAAATGGGGAGTGACTCATGCAACCCAAACTCTGCTGAGAAATACGCAATAACCTTCTCGGTCAATTCGGGATAGGTGCTAGAGAACCACGTATCATCAGCACGCGGGTGCATATAGTAATCAAAGTCGTTCAGCACGCTATCGAACTGCCGCAAATAATCGGTGTTCTCTGCCGCCTGTTCAAGGAAGCTGGGATTCACTTCGCTCAGAAAACGCACTGGATTATGTCCAACCTCTTCCCATAGTGCTGGATCAAGAGAGCTATAGAGGATACGTGCTTCGGGGCGCCAACTCCACCACAGATTATAGGCGAGTTCATAAAGACGGCTAATGCGAGGGGGCATCACCGGAAAAACAGTCATGCGACCATAAACTTTCACAGAAATACAATTCCTTTCGTTCGTAGAGAAGCAAAAAAAATACTATTTTACCTCTTTACAATAGTATATCGTGCAGGCGAAAACGAGGTCAACAGAATTTGCCATGATGCAGGCTTTGCGCTATACTGAACAGCGATAAAATGAACGAGTTGGTGCAAAGGAAAAGTACATGGCAAAGCGACGACGCCGATTCCAATCAAAACGTATGAGTGCAATCGTAGGAGCGATTTTGCTAGGCCTTGGTTGCCTCTGGCTGGGTTGGCTTCTGCTTGGGCAGCACAACAACACGTCTGGTTCTTTTGTCTGGCCTATTGTAGGCACAAACGCGACTCCAACCAATGCTCCAATACCTCAACTTATCTCGGAAGGTATCAGCCTCAGTTCTGCCAATCAAAGCCCAACCTTGAGTCAACAGCAAGCGATGACGATTGCGAACCAGCTGGAACCAGATGCAGCCGCCAACGCGAAAAGCACAAACGCGAGATATGTCTTGCTTAATTATGTCGCAACAGGAACTTCAACTCATGCCAACGTGAATAACGAGCCTGTTTGGATGGTCCTGTATCAACGTATCCCCATCGCTCCTAACAACGCTTCTGTAGACCCAGTGCCTTCTACCCGCTCCTACCATGATCTTTACGTCTTCGTTGATGCCAATAGTGGAAAAGAAGTTTTCTCCGTCTGGCTCTGATATTCTATGGATGTTCTGGACAAAGGCAGAGCAACCACGATAGGGCATGCCCTATCGTGGTTGCTCTGCCTTTGTCCAGAACCTTCACAAAACAATTTTTCACAAAATTAGAATTGGTACTAATGGGCTATAGCAGACCTCTAATTCTCGCCCATTTTAATCCAACCATGACGTAACGCATGGACAACGGCGGCAGTACGATCATTCACCGAGAGCTTTTTAAGGATCGACGTGATATGATTTTTCACGGTTTGATCGCTAATCTTGAGCGATTTCGCAATCTCTTTGTTACTGTTACCGCGTGCAATATAATCAAGTATCTCAACTTCACGGCTTGAAAGTGGTGAGTACAGGTCTTTTGCCTCGCCCTCTTCCTCCTCTACCGTGAGTTCACGGAACGACTTGAGCACTCTGCTAGCCAATTGCGGCTTCGTAAGCACATCATCCTGAATCAAGTATTCGCCGTTGCTGACTTTGCGAACCGCTTCTATGAGGTCAATTGGAGTGATATTGCGTGTATAGTACGCGGCTGCTCCTACCTTGATGGATTGAAATAAACGCTCTTCGTCCTCAGATGGAGTGAGCATAATGATTGCCATGCGTGGTACAAGATGGCGGGCTTGGCGAGCGATCTCAAGGGGATCGGAGGCAAGAAGGCCAGTGTCGATCAAGGCTACATCAGGGTTGTGTATACGAGCCAATTCGAGTACATCAAGAGTATCGGTAGACTCTCCAACAATCTGACAATCGCCTGTACTTTCAAGAGTAGCGCGAATGCCCGCGCGGAAGAGCGGTTGCTCGTCAATAACGATGACACGTATCGTTTCCATGTAATTCCTTCGTGAAGGGCAGGTGGTGCGGAATGTGTTCGCTAAGTTCCCTGCTCTTTATCTAGTATACTGACATATTGAAAAATATAACTGTAGATGACCAGGGGATGTTCTCTGCCTTGTGGTTGCCATTATACATGTTTTGTACAGCGTCAACAATTGCGTAATGGATTCGGTAGGGACCGATATATCACGTCCTTGTTCGGCAATCGAGAGGCCAAAAGGACGTGATACATCGGTCCCTACCAAGTGTTAGATACGCTCCAGGCGTTGCAATGTCGAGTTGATGCCGACGCGCAGTGACTCAATCACCCCTTGCCCGCTTACGGCAATACCATCAAAACTAGGAACACGGTTTGGATTAAGGTATTTTTCCAGAACAGACGTTGGTAAGACATCGGGTAGATCACGCTTATTCCACTGCATCACGAGTGGGAAATCCGCGATATCTTTATTCATGCGGCGTAGCTGTTCTTGTAGCTCGTTCCAGCACTCGATGTTCTCTTGTAGTTTACTAGCCTGAGAGTCAGCCACAAAGATAACGCAATCCGCGCCCTTGAGGACCGAAATACGCGTTTGCTGATACAGAATCTGACCGGGGACCGTATACAGTTGGAAGCGAATTTGGAAGCCGTGAACTTTGCCGAGTTCGAGGGGAAGTAGGTCAAAGTAAAGCGTTCGCTCGGTTTCGGTGTCGATAGAGACCATATCGCCAACATCTTGTGGGTTTACAGCCTGATGTATATAGTGCAGGTTGGTGGTTTTGCCACACAATCCGATACCGTAATAGACAATTTTACAATTGATTTCGCGTTTCGCCATGTTAATTAGGGACATATCTGATTTCTCTCCTGCCCGCTTGTGTACGCGTATACGGGGGTACAACACGCACAAGCGCCACTTCCTGCCTGCCTGGTGGTTGTCCGGTAGCGAGGTGACTGATTGTTCCTTCGTTTGGCACAGTATAACCTATTTTGTCAAAAATGCCAATTGCCTGAGACATTCAGACACAATCTCCAATACTTTCCACTTCGTCACTGTAAAAGAACTGTAGAGATAGCGAAATTTGGG
>CAXTWV010000350.1:0-5284 GCA_964248005.1 uncultured Ktedonobacteraceae bacterium
CTTTAGCAGATGGCTCGTCTTTCTGCAACCTCGTTTGCCCCTTCTGAATAGTTACAACACCAAACCCTTGACAATACGTATTGCTACATGTTATATATAATATAGCAAATAGCAATAAACGGCTTTCAAGAATTTTGTCCATCGATTCTCTCAAGAAGGGGAGGAGGTAGCCATGACTCACTATGGAACATGGAGTTCCTATACAGGAAGCAACTCCATCCTATTGGCGGTCGCCCTAGTGATCGTCACGAGCGTTTTGATCTACGTAGCCAGTCGATTCCATCATCCAAGAGCAGTCAAAAGTCCTGAAATGGTTCTTCGCCTTGCTCTCGTCGGCATCTGGGTGTTGTCTGTGATGACATTCTTGGTTGCAGCAGGCATTTACGCGCTTGCCGATGAGCAGCAGAAGATTAATTTCACTGGGCCGATGAACCCCATCGCGCCAGTGACATTAACCTCAGCAGTGATAGCCTTTTTCGTAATCGTGAAACTAGCGGAACGAGGAGGATTCGGGGGTGCTGTTGGGAGTGCCATTGTTGGGACCATAGCTGCGCCGATGATCTTTGAACTCCCCTTCGATCTCATCGTGATGTGGCGAACCTATCCTCCCACTCCTACCATAGCGTTTACCTTGCTCTACTTTCTCCCGCTCTTTCTCATTGAAGTTTCAAGTCTTGCGATGCTCACATTCTCGCCTTTCGTGAGGCTGTCGAGAGCTACCCTACTCCTCTTGGCAAGCATGTTTTTGATTTTCGCGGTATGGGCGTTGTTTGGCTTTGCGTATCCAGCAACTCCCATCCCAATTACGCTGAACGTGATCTCAAAAATTCTGGCATTTGCGACGGCCATCTCGCTCTTCCTTCCACAGAAAAAAATCGTGTCCGATCAGCAAGATACCGCTTCCGTCCAGAATACTCTCACAGAGTTTCGTGCCACTCCAACTACCATACATAGCTAGATAACGAAGGTGTTTGCTGCTCAATGGGGAACAAGAGCTAGCAGACACCTTCATCATCAAGACTCCTACAGACAAGAAGTTGTAAATCGTGTCCCTCGAAAGGAACAGGAGGTAGAAGATGCTTCGCTTCAGAAACTATTGGACCTACAGTGCTGGCCTCGCCATTGCCTGGGTGGTTGCTCTGATACTCGTACAGATAATCCGGGGCAGCGAGGACGTGCAGCGTACCTTGTTAGTCTTTTTCGGCTTCTGTATCGGCTGGATATCGACGACGATTGCCCGCTACGTCTATCCACCGCCAAAGGGTGGGGATGTGAACCGCCGCTAGTAGTGTTTAATGAGGTGAGCGAACACGGCTCAAGGTGGCCGTGTACGCTCTCTTCTTTCACCATTCGCCATACATATACTTCGTTTCGCGCTCGATCAGCGCAATCTCCTCATCGTTCAGGTCAACCACAGCGTACACCGCCTCGTTGAGCCGCGTCTCCAACTGCACAATCTCATCGGTCAGGGCGCGAATCTGGTTGCCGCGTTCGTGCAATAGCTCTTCCCAATCGTCGCGGTCCTTGAGCGGAATCGTGCGCTTGAACACTTTCGTCACCTCGGCATGGAAATCCGCGAACGACAGCTCCCACCACAATTCCAAACGTTGATTAAGCTTTGCATCAGGCCCATTGCCCAGATCGTGCAGAATACGTTGCGCCGTCTTGCGTCGCACCTGATAACGTCGCTGTGCCACATCCGTAAGTTGCTGTGCCAGCAGGCCAATCTGCTCTCGCTGTACATCAGTGAGCGTGGATATGGGAAGGTTAGTAATATATTGCGTGAAATGTTGATATCTAATTAATCCTGCACGCTCACCTAATGGGGCGCAGAGACGACTGATACAAAACCAACATATTCTTGATTGTAAGATACCTAGAAGAGAGATCTACTAGAGGCAATATATATCCTTTGTTATTTACAAATAACCCCCTCTCATCCCATGAGAAACGAGGAAATTTAGCTATATCAGGCCAGAAGATTTTAATTTGCTCGAAATCATGATAATAGTTGCAAGGATTCAACTCCCACCAAAACTGCCCCTTGTTTTGACGTTTTCTCGCGGCGTCAGCAAAAGGCTCTAAATAGGCTGCAAGGCTTGGATGATATACTTTGAACTTATACCATGCTTGCTCCTCGGATAAAATTAAACCAAATGTTTTTTGCGTCCAACCACTTTGAAGCCAGATGACCCAGTGTCCTTCATGCTCTTGATACCAGGGACGTAAATCCTCTCCTCGTACTAACGGTTTGATAATGTTTGCACACATAGGATCATCCTTGACTAGTTGACTATGCGTAACATTATCAATAATAAATGCCTCATTCAGACCTGTTAGTATACCTCGATACAAACGACCTTGAGCAACATCATCAAGTCTTCTACCAGTTTTCATTAGCTTAATAAACAAAGTACGTAGATCATCGCTAGCTAATTGCCAACCTTCATCGGTTTGGTCATAAATAGACACGTTAAAAAGCTTGTCTTCTAACTGGTCGCGAAATGTTTTGATGCCTTCGTTGCGGGCGAATACGGCTACTTGCGCGACGTTTTCGTCTTTTGGCTGTTGTTTGCTGACAATCTCGATTGCTGGCGTCATATCGGGTGCGTCGGCGAAGACGTGATTGTCACCTAGATCGACGATGGTTTCTACACATGTTTGTGTACGCAGATGTTGTCGTAACGTTGTGGCGTAGTCGGCACGCAACCAACTATTGCTACTAATGTAGGCAAGCTTACCGCCTTGTTTCAGCAAGCGCAAACCTTGCCCGAAAAAGTAGACAAACAGGTCAGCTTTGCCATGATACACCTCGTAGCGGTCCTGATAGTAGGGTTTGTCGCCGCTCAACTGCTCCTGGCGCACGTAGGGTGGGTTGCCGATAACGACATCGAAGCCTGCACGCTCGCCGAGAGGTTGACCATCTTTGTCAAAGAAGATGTCAGGAAATTCTAGCTCCCAGTGTAGGAAGCGTTTTCTGTCGGCAAGCTCCTGAGCGGCATCAAGCCATGTATCGAATTGCTGTTGTTGCTGCGAAATGCTTGCGTCGATACTGCCATCGAGAGCGTAGTGCGCAAGCGGACGCCAGATATCGCCGCCCAACTTGAGGTCGTAGTAGAGGGCGGCACCAAGATTGGCGAGATACAGATACTTCTCGCTAAAGCGCGTGCGCAACTCGGCATATGCCGCCTCTTGTGCCTTGACATCGTTGACGGTGTTGCCTGGATTGCGTTCGATGCTGGCTATCGCTCCAAGCGCGGATTGTGTGCTCTGTCGGAAGCTGTCATCGTAGAGCGTGAAGGCCAATTGACCCGCCTGTGTCGCGGCCTGCTCCGCTTGCTTGGCACGCTTCTGGCTTGAGCGCAATTTGGGATGCTGGTCCGCCGCGATATCGTCGAGCCAGGAGCCGATGAGCGTGTTGCCTGTCCGCAGGTGGTGATCGAGAAAGTTGAGTGGTCGATCCTTCGCCACGGTGACGAGCCAGAGCGAGAGTTTGGCAAGCTCCACGGCAAGCGGATTGAGGTCCACCCCATAAATACATTGCTGCGCCACGCGGCGTTTCCAGTAGGTTAAGTCGCCCTCGTCGCTGTCCTCCGGTTGCACACCGAGCGCGACAAGGTAGCGTGCGATATATTCAGTGACTTCCACCGGAAAGTGTCCACTACCCATCGAAGGGTCAAGCACATTGATGGCAAGCACAGCAGCAATGCGTTCCGCGTCGCTCCGGGTCGCTTGTACCGCTTGGTCAAGCAAAGGATGCAATGTTTGCTCAACCATGTATTTGACGATATAGTCAGGCGTATAATAGCTACCCGTTGTCTTGCGCTCACCACTATCCGTGACAAGATAGGCTTCATGCGCCTTGAACTCTGCCGCGATATCCCGTTTCGGCACACCTTGCGCGGGTACAATCTTGCTGCTACTGCGCAATTCCACCATTGGTTCTGACGCGACCTGTAGCGTATACTCAAGCAAGCCTTCATAGATGGTGCCGAGGTGCCTTTCCGCAAGGTCGCGGTAATCGACGAACTGCCCATTGACGCGTGCCAGCTTGTCGATAGCGCGACATAGGCTGACATCGCCAACGATATAGCGTTCCAGGAACTCGTGTTTGTTTGGATCAAACAGGCCGCCATTAAAGGTTGTGACGCTCAAGGGTGGCGAGCCTTTGTCGATAGCACGGAACAAGTCTTTCAGGCGCGTCCAATACATGCCGGAGTAGTGGATCAGCAAGCCCTCACTCAACTCGTTTTTCACGCTGTGCTTGATGGCGTAGAGACTATACTTCTTGCGATAACTAGAGTTATCCTCAACGGGCAGAAGGTCGCGTGCCTCAGCATAAAAGATGAATAGCAGACGATAGAGCAGGATCAGCGAGTTGTCATAAATCGCCTTATAGCTTTCGGGCGTGGCTGGCAAGTTGTTGCCTGGATACTCCAAAAAACCTTGCGCCACCGAGCGTAGGGCGTCATAGACCTGTTGCCGCAAACTCTCGCTGACATTCTGTGCATAATCCGTGCTAGCCGCGAGTATGGAGTCAAGCGATAATGTCCCCTGCTCAAAGGCGGCCCGACGGAAGAACGTGTAGAAATATAGGAAGCTCTTAACATCACCTTTGCTCAACAAGGCGGGTAGGTCCACCTCATAGAAAATCTCAAGCTTATGCGCGGTCTGTGCTGAATAGAGCCGCCAGAGTCGCCCGTTCGTCAGGATGCCCCACGGCAAGCCGCTATGCAGCATATAGAAAAATATCTGGTACGAGGGATTTTTGTTGTCGAGGCTATCACCACCTTTGACCGCTTTATCCAGCGAGCGGTCCCAGCGTTTGGCATCGCCCACGGCATATGCCCCCTGCTTGAAATCCTCTTCCGTCAACGTGCGACCTTTATTGACGGCTCGTGCAGCCTCATTCACATAAAAAATATAGTCCGGTTTCTGAACACTATCGGGAACCTTCAAAGGCACCTGCACCTCGAAGACATGCCCCAACGCCTGCAATACGGGCTTAATCCAATCGTCCTCCGTCTGTGCCTCATTATTTGGATTAGGCGTGAACTTCGCGAAAAGCTGCTGCAATTGTTGCATCACAATACCAGCCTCATCACGCAGACTATGCCAGTGTTCAGGCAAAATATAGTTGAGATAATAATCAGAGAAGAGACGCTGGTTATGATGCGTCTCTTCCGAAAGAGCTAATTGTGTGAGTTGAGACACGATGCCATCCACCTCTACGAAACAGGATTGTGAAGATATTATACTGTATTGGGGAAGAGCGTTATATGGT
>CAXTWV010000351.1:0-2908 GCA_964248005.1 uncultured Ktedonobacteraceae bacterium
AGCACGAGCGAAGCAATGTGCGCGTCCTCTTGTTACGTACCGAATGTACCGACTATGCGTTTGCCATTGGTAGGACGTGTAAGCGGTTGCGTTCACTTGCCATTGAGAAGCGACCATAGTTGAAGTAGGCTGCGCACGCTCCCTCCGGCGAAACCATACAGGTGCCGATGGGTGTCTCAGGCGTACAAGCGGTGCCAAACACTTTACATTCCCACGGCTTGATGACGCCTTTGAGGACTTCGCCACATTGACATGCCTTAGGGTCAGCGACACGAAGCCCTGGTACCTGGAAGCGTAATTCGGCATCCCACGGTGCGAATTCGGGTCGGAGCTTTAATGCGCTATGTGTGATGAAGCCAAGACCGCGCCACTCGAAGAAAGGACGTAGCTCCATTGTACGACCCATTGCCTCAAGTGCCTTTGTGTTGCCCTCCGGTCGTACCACGCGTGCATACTGGTTCTCGATTTCGGCGCGTCCCTCGCTGATCTGTGTCACAATCATATGCACCGATTGGATGATGTCGAGTGGCTCGAAACCAGCCATTACTACGGGCTTGTGATGGTCTCGTGCTACGAAGGTGTAGGGACGTAAGCCAATCACCATACTCACATGTCCAGGTCCAATAAATCCATCAAGGCGTAGATCAGGTGAGTCGAGAATAGCTTTCATCGCGGGTATGATAGTAACGTGGTTACAAAAGATCGAGAAATTTTGAATGTTTTCGGCCTGCGCACGAAGCAACGTGACCGCTGTTGATGGGGCCGTTGTCTCAAAGCCAATGGCGAAGAAGACAACTTGTTTATCAGGATGTTGACGGGCAAGCTTTAAGGCATCGAGTGGTGAATACACAAAACGTACATCAGCACCATTGGCTTTCGCGTCCAGTAGGCTTTTCTTCGAGCCAGGAACGCGCATCATATCGCCAAAGGTGGTGAAGATCACGTTGTCTGTTTCCGCGATAGCAATGGCATCATCAATGCGTCCCATTGGTAGCACGCATACGGGACAGCCAGGACCATGTACAAGGTCGATGTTGGGTGGCAGTACGTCTTCAACACCATGTTTGTAGATGGTGTGCGTATGTCCACCGCAGACCTCCATCAGTTTGAGGCTACGACCCTCGCTCAATTTCTCGATATCTGCCGAGATACGTGTTGCCATCGTGGGGTCTCGATATTCATCAACAAATTTCATGTACGTTGCTCCTCCTGTAGAAGTGTTGCGAGAATCTCTAATAACGCATGATACGTTGTTGCCTGCGCCTCTTGAATGCGCGGAATGTGGTCGCTTGGTGTGATGATGCAATGGTCTACCGCTTTTGAACGTGCGAGTTTGCCGCCATCATAGCCTGCCATTGCTATCGTGAGCATCCCTTGCCGTTTTGCCTGTTCAAACGCCGCGAGAATGTTCGATGAATTGCCACTTGTGGAGATGCCGAACGCGATATCACCGGAACGTCCAAAAGCGATAATTTGGCGTGAGAAAATGTTATCGAAGCCAACATCATTGCCCACTGCCGTAATGACCGCAATATCATTTGTCAGCGCAATTGCTGGCAAGCTAGGCCATGCTGGATCGTGTGGGTTAAGCAGTTGTGTTACCATATCTTGCACATCAGTTGTGCTCCCACCGTTGCCGAAGGCGAGTAATGTCGCACCCGATGCAAACGCTTTTGCCATTGCTCTGCCTATCGCGATAATCTGTTGCCCTGACTCTTTGAGCATAGTGCGACGGAGCGCGACCACCTCGTGACACTTTTCCAGTGTGGAGTGGCGTACTTGTGCTAACACTTCGTCAGGATTGACCTTCTCACGCTCAAAAAGAAACGGGTAAAACATGCGGTCGTAGTCAGAGCCTTCGGCATTACTCATAGCTATTCCTTGCCTAGATGCGCAATTGCTACACCACCATGGACCAGTACGCTATCACCAACTGTGACCGTTTCTATCAGTGTAATATCAACCTCTTCTGTCACGTCCTCAACCGCGACGAGTGCCAGTCCAGTTGTATCGTCAACGCTGACCACTGTCACGGTAACGGCTTCGTCAGAACAGGTGATGCAATGCCCATCGATGCCACAACTTGTATGTACTGATTGTGACTCTATAGGAATGAATTTTGGAATAGTGCTCATTTCAACAATTATCCTTATTCAGACTAACAACGAGGCTATCGCCTCTAGCTACCGCTCAGTCAGTCAGAGAGGCAGCCTTCATGTTCAAAGAAGATATGCACAAGTTCCCAGAGGACGTGATAGAGCGTTTCATGCGTTTCCTGGATGACCATCGGGTCATGTGAGGGAACGACGAAACGAAAATCGAGTGCGGTCTGCATCATAGCACCGCCCTCGTTGCCAGCGAGACCGAGTGTGAGCAGTCCTCTACGACGTGCCTCTTGTAAAGCTGCTACCACGTTTCCGCAGTTGCCATCGGGCGAGAAGCCTAACGCAATGTCTTGTGGACGTGCCAGCACGCGCAACTGACGTGCGAAGATACCATCACCATTTGTGAGTGTACTGATGGTTGCACTATCATTTGTCAACGCGAGTGCTGGCAATGCGCGTTTGCCAACAATCACCGGGTGTACGAACTCGACCGAGACATGTTGTGCATCTGTGGCCCATGCGCCATTACCAAAGGCGAGTAGGCGTCCACCATTGTGAAAACGCCGCGCCATTGCCCAACATGCCTGCGCGATTTGTTCGTTCTCCTGCGCGAAGAAGATTTCTGGTATCGTCATGCTTTGTTCAAAGCGTGCCGCCAATAGTGCTTCCAGAGATGGTGCGCTCATTTTAAAAATTCATCCTGTAACACATAACCATTAACACATAATATGAACCAACGGACGCCCACCACCGGCGAACCAAAAAAATAAAACACATTAGGAGGTTGCCCCCCGCGGAATAGT
>CAXTWV010000351.1:2918-5278 GCA_964248005.1 uncultured Ktedonobacteraceae bacterium
ACCCTACTATATGACGCTCTTGCGTGCTTCGCACGCCGAGTATAGTAGGGTAGCCCCTTGTGGGCGTCCGTTGGTTCATATTGCCACGTTATTTTGTTCATCTCTATCATCGGTCCCTATACCTGCGTTGTATTGAACATTTCTAACTCATCGCTAAAAGGATCGCCCAATAATTTGAGGGCTTTGAGCGTCTCTTGTGCCTCTGACTCGTCAATCTTGCTCATGGCAAAGCCGACATGCACGAGTACCCAATCACCAGAGCCGATGCCCTCTGAACGCACAAGTGCAATGCTGATATTGCGTTTGACGCCCGATACCTCTACTTTTGCGATATCATACTTATCGTCAACGATCTCTATGATTCGTCCTGGAATACCGAGACACATGTTATGCTCCTTTGCTTACTACTGCCGCCGCGATTGCGAGTTGACCAAGGGCTAACCCGCCATCGTTGGGTGGGACGCTTCGATTTGTGTACACCTGAAATGCTTCCTGTTCCAGTAAAGTTATCAATCGTTCGAGTAACAAGCGGTTCTGAAATACGCCACCGCTTAAGGCTACCGTTTGTAACCCTGTGTGTTGACGTGCCTGAACACACATCGCTGCTAGCATTTCCGCTACTGTCCAGTGAAAATTTCCTGCGATCTGTGCGGTAGAAATACCCTCTTGTATGTCTTGTACGATGGCGCGTATCATCGGATGCACATCGAGAATCGTTGGCTTGTCTCCTTCCATCGAAAACGGATAGACGTGAGCGTTTTGCGTGTCAGCCAGGATTTCCATTTCAATCGCGACCTGACCTTCGTAGATAACCTCGTTGCGTATGCCAATAAGAGCGGCAACAGCGTCAAAGAGGCGTCCAAGACTCGATGTAAGTGGTGCGTTTACCTGTCGCGTAATCATCTGAGAAAGCGTATGCCAGCGTTTACGGTCGAGATTTCGCACAAAAGGTATGTCAAGAGAAAGAAAATCGTCACCGTATGCTTGTGCGAGATAGGTCGCCGCTATCCGCCATGGTTGACGGACCGCTTGCTCACCCCCTAGAAGTGGCACATAAGCGAGATGGGCGAGACGTTCAAAGTCGTGTAGATCGGTACGCATAATTTCACAGCCCCATATAGCCCCGTCTGTACCATAGCCTGTACCGTCAGCTGCTACTCCGATAACGGAGCCGTTCAAGCCATGTTCGGCAAGTATGCTGGCGATGTGTGCGTGATGATGCTGGATACCAATTTTCCGTACTATATCAGTATCAAGTGCGTACTTCGTGGCAAGATATTCAGGATGTAGGTCATGAGCGATAACTTGAGGTGTGATACCAAACAAGCCCTCGAAATGCGGAATGCCTTCGCGGAAGGATTGTAGCGTCTCCATGTTCTCAAGGTCGCCAATATGGTGACTGATAAACGCCTGCTTGTCCTTGCCTACACAATAGGTATTTTTCAGATGTCCACCACAGGCAAGTATTGGCACGGGACATGTAAATGACAGCGTAATCGGTTCTGGCGCGAAGCCACGTGAGCGACGAAAGAACTGGATATCACCAGCGACAATCCGTGCTATCGAATCGTCACAACGCATGTGGATATCGCGGTTATGTGTCAACATCCCATCTGCGATACTCAGCAAGCGTTGCTGTGCATCTTCGTCACGATAGGCTATTGGCTCGTCGCTAAGATTGCCGCTTGTCATAACCAATACAGCAGGACGGTTAGGGCCAATAAGCTTAGCAAATGTTGCTAATAACAGGTAGTGTTGTGGTGCATAGGGAAGCATAATGCCTAACGTGTCGTATGTTGGCGCGACTGCTGATGCCACAAGCTTATCCGCACGTTTTTGTAGGAGTACAATAGGACGCCGATAGGATTGTAGTAATGTCGCCTCTGCATCGCTAACAGTGCAAAGTTGCTGTGCCGTTTCAAGGTCCGGCACCATGAGGGCAAATGGTTTTGCCTCACGATGTTTACGTACCCGTAGACGTGTCACTGCGTCTTCATGGAGCGCATCACAGGCCAGATGATAGCCGCCAACTCCCTTGATGGCAAGAATGGCCCCATTTGCGAGTTGGTGTGCTGCTGTTCCAATAGGGTCATCGCACGCTAACTGTTCCCCTATTCCGTCCAGCAAACGCATCCGTGGACCACACACGGGACAGGCGTTTGGTTGTGCGTGGAAACGACGGCTGAGTGGATCGTCATATTCGGCCTGACATACTGCACACATTGGAAAGACGCTCATCGTGGTTTGTGTACGGTCATAGGGCACGTTCTGGATAATCGTAAAGCGTGGCCCACAATTGGTGCAGTTGATAAAGGGGTACTGGTAGCGTCGATCTTGTGAGTTGAAGAGTTCTTGTAGAC
>CAXTWV010000352.1:0-5262 GCA_964248005.1 uncultured Ktedonobacteraceae bacterium
AATGGCCTTTTCGGACTACTTCACAACTCAATGCATGAAAACTGTATCCTCAGACGTATATATCTATAGCAACACAAAATCAATGACTGCTTTCCTTACTTATTGTGTTTTTACTTTGTAAAAAAGCGATAATCATCCAACACAAATATCTAGTGGGTGTTCGATGTCTAACGTGGGAGTGGGCTAACAGTACAATCGTATAAAAAGAACGAAAATGAATGGGGGGAATGCGCAATGGCAACAACAGGTGAATTGCGTGCGATTATCGAGCTATTAGAACTGGTTGACATCGGGGATGCCGCTAGTTATTTGGGTGAAGAGGCAATTGTGGAAAGTGACTATAGCAGTGCTCCTCTTGTTGAAGAGGATTCAGCAACATGTATAGCTCATCCTGAGACATGTGGTTGTGTCTCCTGTCATATCCTTAGATCGTAGGTCAATTGTAGGGGTCTAATTCATTACACCCTGTGGGCGACGCATCTTGTTGGAGGAATGTTGAAACGTTTTATCTATCCTGCCAACATTGTGCGTCGCCCACAGGGTGTAATGAATTAGACCCCTACATATCTAAGAATAACGTGCCTCTAGCAATATCTTGACACGTTTCTCCACATGCGGCATACCGCAGGTGTGTAACTGGTCAACGACCCGCGGCACGTCATATTCGACACGATGATGTTCCGCTTGCCACACGCCATCCTGCCACGTCAAAATCCCATAGGATGCGCGATGGTCCTCGTCACGAGGCAGACCACAACTTCCAGCATCTAACAAGAGCAGGTCGCGCCAGCGTCGTTGATAGGCGATATGCAGATGTCCAAAGGCGATAGCACCAGTGGTAGAAGCCACATTGCCGAGCAAACGATCCAATTCTTTGTCGGGTGCCGTTGGAAAAATCGTGTCTTCCTGGTTGAGAGGATTGGCATGAACGATGAGTGCATTGGTGCCATTGGGGTTAGCGACAAGGTGTGATGGAGGCAACATATCGAGATAGTTGATACCAACCTCGCCAATCTGCTCACGCGTCCAATCAACAATGTCGCGCTTCTTCGTCCCTTTTTTGGGTCGCTGTGAAGCAACATCTACATCTACGTTGCCCTGAATGACAGGACAATTCAATGCTTGTAATATTTCTAACACTTCCCGTGGACGAGGACCATTTAAGCACAGGTCGCCAGCGATGACAAGAGTATCAATGGCTGTTTGTTGCGCAATATGTTCTAATACCGCCTCTAATGCGACCTGATTTCCGTGTATATCCGAGATAATAGCAATACGCATGGAATGTGATATCCTGATGAGATATATGCAATGTCAGTCAGAAAAGCCGTTTGTAGTATACCCCAAAAAAGGAAACAAAACTATCATGTTGCATCGTATCGGTGTGATCTCGGATACTCACATTCCACGTTTCAAAGGCATTCCAGATGCGGTATGGCAGCACTTCGCCGATGTCGAGCACATTCTGCATGCGGGCGATCTCTCAACTCTCTCGGTCATTTCTGAGCTAGAAACGATTGCCCCTGTGACAGCCGTACAAGGCAATGTCGAGACCGAAGAAGTCATACTCAAACTCCCAATCAAACGCGAACTGGTGATAGGCTCATGCAAAATAGGCATGGTACACATCCTGGGCGACTCAAAAACACATCTACGAGTCGCACGACGTGAGTTCCCTGACGCGCGAGTCGTCGTCTTCGGACATAGCCATATTCCCTACAATCAGGAACAGAATGGACAATTGGTGTTCAATCCTGGCAGTGCTAATGACCGCCGCCGCCAACCCACCTGTAGTATCGGTATGCTCACTATCGACGACGAAACGCATGCCGTACATGGGGAAATTATTTTGCTGTGAGGTACAAAGCTCTCTAGGGGAACAATATGGCTCTTCATCATTCACCTCATTCCTTTCTAAAAGTCCATTACTGGTGCATCCGCTAAGTAACGAGAGAATGGTAGGGACCGATGTATCGCGTCCTGCGCACGAGCGAAGCAATGTGCGCGTCCCCTTGCTGCTTAGCGGATGCACCAATTACCGATTGATCTCGACTAGAAGCACCCAGGCGTCGTAGATAGCGACGAGAATTGAAAGCAGTGTAGCCGGGACAATCCAGTAGAGTCCACTTGTGTTCCAGATCAGCACGGCGATGCCCGCGATTGCGAAGGGCAAGGTGGCGCATAGGCTGAGAGCGGCGCGAAACCAGAGATAGCCATAGTAGCGAGGGTCGATCTTGCGGCGTGTGTAGACCACGAGAAATAAGAGAATGGCAGTATCGGCGATTCCCGCAAGCAGCAGTTCAATGCCTACTGCTGTCAGCGGCTGCGGCACCAGCAAGAGTGAGGATATAACTAAAACAGCCAGTAACAGCACTAGGGCCTCTAAAGCGTACTCAGGCAGGCTACCAGTGCTCAAGATACGCGCCAGGTTGATTGAGACGCCGACGAAGACCAGCCCTGCTAGTGCTGCTGAGGCTCCAACCTGCGCAACCAGGAAATTTTCCCAACCAGACATGTTGTAAGCCTCTTTCAAATTACATAACTATTGAGGTGTTCAAGCGATAGGCAAAGGATTCTGCCCCATGAGCCGTGTACCCATCGTAGCTGACTTTTTAACAACATCAAAACCATAACGTGTCATTTCAGTTTCATACTCGCTTATTGCTTCCGCAAGTGTTCGCCGCCCGTGAACGACATCTTCAAGATAACGTCCAAGGAGTGCGCCGTCACGCATAGCGATGTTGGCTCCTCTCCCTAGCGTTGGCGTCATCGCATGAATAGCATCTCCTAAGAGAGTGACGTTCGCGGACTTTGGCATCTCACATGGAACACTCGTAGACATTTCAACGAAGAAAAATGATGTCGGATCGCCATGAGCTGGAATTGCTCTTGCACTTTCAGGCCATTCTTGCATGAGTTCCACAGACAACGTTTGAAGGTCCTCGCTACCGAAAGCCCGAAGGCGAGAGTCTTCTCTCCCAAAGAGTTCCTTTCTTCCTCCGACAATACACACAACGTAGTCGTCTTGTGGCTGGAGTTCAGCTTGTGGCATGAAGTGAGACACCGCCACATCAGGACGTGCCGGAAACACGACAGGTCCGAGACCTAAAAAGAGTTTTTGGGAATCAACCGCAATCGTAAACACATCTTCACGCGCTTGATGTGGCACAAATTTCATCGCCTCGGTGATTGGGATACGACCGTAGATGGCACGCACACCTGTGTCTTGAGTAACTGCATAAGGTACACGTTGTTTTCTCACCATCGACCGAATTCCGTCAGCACCTACTAAGAGATCCCCTTTGGCTTGTGTTCCATCCTCAAAAGTAACGGTGACGCCCTTCTCATCACTTTCATACTGAGAGAGTTTTTTTCCGAAATGGACGATGTTTTCTAGGCCAGTGAACAATATCTGTCTTAAGGTCGCGCGGTTCACGTTCACGTGTGACGGAAGTCCATGAGATGAGGATACTTGCGTGCTCCCGTGCTCGTCACTTGGCAGACGATTTTGGATCGCAAGGTTTGTATCAACAATTGTGGTAAACGGAAGTGCCTTCATGGAGGTCGCATCAAAGAGTTGATAGAGTTCGGGGGTGAGTGACTGATACAACGCGTTCACCCCATCTGAATCAATGTGGAGTCTGTACCCTTGAGGTCGATCCCAGAGGCTTGTATCTCGCTCAAAGACTTCAACATCAACGTCGAGTTGACGAAGTGCTTGTGCTAAGCAAAGTCCACCTAAGCCCGCACCTGCAATAAGAACCTTTAATTTTGCCATTGTGTACGCTCCTCTTCCTTTGGTGGGAAAAGGACGCACTGGAGGCCATTCTCGCTTCGAGAGTGGATGCCTGTACGAACACAAAACGTCACCCGGACTACCTACCGGGCTGTGACTTTCGCACGTCCACGCTAATTATCCTACTTTTTCTCTTATCCGTCAAGTCGTGTAAGCGTGTTCTGTTTCAAATTAGATGCATCCTTTCACGTTTCGTACTAAAATAAGATGGTTTAGTCGCCTGTCGTTATCCATAACTACCCAAGAGCAGGATGATTTAAAAGTCGTTGAAATCTGACGTGTATAGTAGTGACAGGGCTTGCCCCTGTCATGCCCCCTCGACTTTTGAATAGCCCTGACTTAAGAGGCAGTGTACTAGTATATTTTTACTAAAGACCGATCAATACTGGTAAGGGTAGGTTTGCCTGCAAGTGCCATCGCCATCTCTAGCTCGCCATGCAGAAGCTTCAATACGCGCTCAACTCCTGCCTGTCCATCGACGGCAAGCCCCCACAGGATAGGACGCCCGACCAGCACAGCTCGCGCTCCCAACGCCAGTGCCTTGAGAACATCTGTACCGCGCCGAATACCACCATCAATATAGACCTCACAACGACCCGCGACAGCCTCGATAACCTCAGGCAATGCCTCAATGCTTGCTATCGCTCCATCAAGTTGACGCCCACCGTGATTGGAGACGATAATACCCTCTACTCCGTATTCAACCGCGAGCAGGGCATCTTCTGCCGTCAAAATACCTTTAAGCACAATCGGCATCGAGGTGAGCGAACGTAGCCAGGGAATCACATCCCATGTCACGGCGGCATGCATGCCTGTTTCTTGCGCATATTTGCCCGTAAAATTTGCTACGACAAGCGGTGGTGGTGGAATAACAAACTGATTACGCACATCACGTTCGCGCTTACTGACATGTGGCGTATCAACAGTCAGAACTAGTGCGCGATAGCCAGCAGCTTGAGCACGCTGTACTAACATCACTGCCGCCTCTTTCTCATCGTACATGTACAATTGGAACCAGAGTGGACCCGTTGCGGCTTCTGCAATCTCTTCAAGACTCCGTGTGGCAACCGTGCTAGCAACCATTAGCGTGTCTACAGCACCCGCTCCACGTGCGGTAGCACATTCACCTTCGGGATGTGCCATACAATGAAGGGCACTCGGCGCAATCAAAATCGGCATGTTTACAGGCGTCCCTAGAACAGTAGTGCGCGTATCAATCTTGCTCACATCGACGAGAAAACGTGGACGAAAGCGAATACGCTCAAAGGCTTCACGGTTGGCGCGTAGCGTTACTTCATCGTTGCTACCCCCGTAATAGTAGTCCCATACTGGTTTCTCTAAACGTGTCTGTGCCAGTGCCTCATACTCACTAATATTGATTGGCGTCTCCAATGACGTGTCCTTTCGCGTAGTGCAATGCTTGTCTTTAACAAAATAATATCGTACCTGTAGGGACCGATGTATCA
>CAXTWV010000353.1:0-883 GCA_964248005.1 uncultured Ktedonobacteraceae bacterium
TTTTATGTGTTATATTAAAATTGTGGCCCCTTTGCTTCTCCCAATGGGGGCAACAATTTAACTATCAGACATGTAATTTACCTGTTAAATCGGCTACCAACGCGTAACGGTCCGCGACGCCCTGCATTTGTTCGGGCGTGACATCCTGCATGTTGCGATAGACCTGCTTATCGAGCATACGTGTTTTGTCACCGTCGGGCCAGAGCCGCCAGCTATCGTTATCAATCACGTCCGCGACTAGCAATTCATTGTGTGTGTCGCGTCCAAACTCAATTTTCAGGTCAACCAGCGTCACATTGACACTGTTCCAGGCGCGTTCAAGCGTTTCAAAGACTCTACGTCCCTGATCGGCCATCCATGCAATCTCTTCCTTCGTGGCGAGACCCCTGTCTATAATATCCTGCTCCCATATCTGTGGATCGTGGTTCGCATCGTCTTTTAGAAAGGTCTCAACCAGCACTGGCTCGAAACGTGTTCCCTCACTCACCTCCGTGTGACGTTTGAGATAGGAGCCAGTGGCAATACGCCGCTGCACCTGCTCAACCGGCAGCATTGTACAACGCTTTATGAGCAGCGTCACATCATCAATCTTTTGCACAAAGTGTGTGTTGATGTCTTCCTCATTTAACAAATGAAAGACGTTAGCGGTTGTAATCGTACTCCAACGCGCCTTGCCAACAAGCTGGTCGCGTCGTGCTCCATCGCCCGCCGTGATCGAGTCTTTATTGACCATATAGGCCAATTCGCTATTGTCAGGATCGGCGTATATTCTCTTTGTCTTGCCCTCCGCAAGCAATGGTCCAAATGTAGGATTTTGTGTCATGGATAATCCATCCTTTCTTTATAAATTGGATGTTGTGCATGGTGTGGCACCGTCGAAAAT
>CAXTWV010000353.1:893-5230 GCA_964248005.1 uncultured Ktedonobacteraceae bacterium
AAAAATCAATCTTTTTTTAAAAATTTGTTTTTTGTCCTGGGCGTGCCACCTTAAACGACGGTGCCACACCATGCACAACATCCAATTTATATCACTATTACACCTTCACCGTCTCGCACATAGCCGACGGTGAGTAATTCTGGTAAGATACAGCGTGCTTCCAATGCACTCTTTGGTGAGAGCGCGATCACCATCCCAACACCCATATTGAGTGTACGGTACTGTTCCTCTTTTGCTACGTTGCCTAATTTCGCGAGCAATGCGAAAAGCGGTGGCACACTCCACTTGTCTGTCTCTATAACCGCTTGTGTTCCAGCAGGCAGAATGCGTGAGATGTTGCCCTCGAAGCCACCGCCCGTGATGTGGGCCATGCCCTTGATAACACGTCCTCTATCCGCTAGGTACGCGCGTAACAAGGTAATCTCACGCAAGTAACAGCGATGTGGACGTAACAGCGCATCAACCAGTGGCTCACCCAATTCTGGAAAAATGGTCTGCAAATCATACGATGCGAAGACACGGCGAGCGAGCGAGTAGCCATTGGTATGCAAGCCGTTTGAGGGCAAGCCAAGCAATACATCGCCACTTGTGATGGTAGCACCTGTAATTGCGTCTTCCTGTTCCAATGTACCAACTATCGTACCCGCGAGGTCAAACGCTCCTGGTAAGTACACATCGGGCATCTCAGCCGTTTCGCCACCGAGCAATGCGCACCCAACCTCCTGACACGCAGCGGCAACGCCACGTACAATCGTCGCGGCCTGCACAGGATCAAGTTTGCTCATCGCCAGGTAATCCATGAAGAAAAGCGGCTTGGCACCTTGCGTCAGCATATCGTTGACGGAATGATTGACGATATCATAGCCAATGGTATCGAAGCGTTGTGCCTGTGCCGCGATGAGTGTTTTTGTGCCAACGCCATCGGTGGAAGCTACCAGCGCAGGTTGTTGCATCTGCTTTACACGTTGCGCATTGAAGATACCAGCGAACGCACCCATACCCGCTAATACTTCACGCCCCTGTGTCGCCCGTACAGCATCCTTCATCAGCCGTTTAGCCTCATCGGATGCATTGAGGTCAACACCGCTTGCTACATAGGTAGTTGTGGTTGATGGTTCAATGCCTTTATTCTTCACATAGTCATATGCGTTTTTGAAGATGAGTAGACCATCACCTTGCCCATTATTGCCACCTCTGCGTAGTGGATGCTGTAACGCTGTGACATACCGTTCAGGGTGTGGCATCAGTCCCAACACATTGCCGCGTGCATTACAGACACCCGCGACATTACCCACCGACCCATTGGGATTAGCTGGATAGGTTGTATCATCCGCGCTATCCGTAACATATACAAGCGGTATCTGACGTGCGGCCTGGAGATAGGAGATGTCGCTACGAAAGACAAATTGCCCTTCGCCGTGTGCAACTGGTAACTCAAGAGGCCGATCAATGCCACGTGTAAAAAGACATGGGCCTGCTTGGGCAGCAAGTGTGACCCAACGACACTCAAATTGTGCCGATGCGTTATCTGTCAACGTCGCTTGAGGGTGTGCTGAAGCAGACCCGTACAGGGGCGACGTTGCTCCTGTACGGGTCTGCTTCAGCACACCCTCTCCCGATGTATTATCCGCTAGCGTTGCCCCTGTACGGGTCTGCTTCAGCACACCCTCCGGCAACAATCCCGCTTTGACCAACACCTGAAACCCGTTGCAGATACCTAACACGGGGCGTCCCTCTGCGACAAATTGCTCTAACTGCTTGCCCAGATGGATCGTCAGGTTTTTTGCTAATAATGTGCCTGCACCTAAATCATCGCCATAGGAGAAGCCACCGGGAATGACGAGAAATGCATAGTCTAACAGCGTGTCGGGTGCCTTGAGCAATGAATTGATATGCACAAGCTCGGTCTCGAAGCCCACTAGACGACATGCATGCGCAGCCTCTTTATCACAATTTATGCCGGGCGCACGTAAAACGAGTGCGCGTTGTGTCGAAGTCATTGAACGCTCCCAAATGCTTGTCGTAAATCCTGTATGCTCACATTCATCACGGTATCGCTACCTTCACGCACAACCAAGGTATCTGTGTGAGTCACGGTGCCAATATATGTTACGTCCGTCACACCACTAAAACGCATGTGCTTCTCAAAGGTACCCCATTGTTCCGGCGCGATTTCGACGATGAAACGCGAAGGCGACTCGCTGAAGAGGCGCACACTATTTTTTGTCTCAGTTCCTCGTCCCTCTGATATATCTCCAACAGGTATATACGCAAGGTCAAGGACTATACCAAGCTGACTTGCAATCGCCATTTCCGCGGCAGCCACGGCAAGCCCGCCCTCTGAGAGATCGTGACACGCGCGTACCATGCCCTGACGAATGGCTTCACCAAGTGCCTTCATCGTTGTATAGGCATGTGGAATATTAACCTGCGGCAACCGTGTGCCAGGGAGCGTATTGTGTGTCAGCTCCATATAGTGTGAACCCAGCAGGTCGTCGTGTGTCGTGCCAACCAGATAAAGCAGGTTGCCAGGAGTTTTAAGCGACATGTCGATAGTTTGTGCTGCATCGTCAATCACGCCAACCGCCGAGATAACTAGCGTCGGTATCACGGGCAAGCGTTTCCCAGCCGCATTCGGGGAATGATGAAGGCCGGTGCGATACTCGTTGTTCAAACTATCTTTCCCTGAAATGAACGGCGTCTTAAAGCCAACTGCGGCATCATAACAGCCTTTTACGGCTCGTACTAACATGCCCAATTGCTGCGGGTCCGTGGGATTGCCCCAACAAAAATTGTCCAAGATCGAGACACGGGTGATATCGCCACCAACCGCTGTCAAGTTGCGCAACGCCTCATCAACCGCATTGACCGCCATTGCATAGGGGTCAATGGTACCAAGCAGTGGATTAACGCCGTTGGAAAGCACGATACCCGCCTGCGTTTGTGTGCCATCCTCAAGCAGGGGTTGCAACACAGCTGCGTCTCCTGGTCCTTGACCTGTTTTGCCTACAAGCGGTTTCAGCACGGTCGCGCCCTGTACCTCGTGGTCATAACGACGTACAACCGCCTCTTTTGAGGCAATCGAAGGATGTTGCAATAAGCTAAGAAGCAGCGATGTAGGAGTGGGTGGTATCTGAAAACGTGCTTTGCTATCGAGCCGATAGGGTAGCTCTGATGCTGGTTTCCACTCGGCCTCTAATGTCCTATTCGGGCGTCCATCGTGCAAAAATGTCATGTCGATACTGGCGACTGTCTGTTCCTTATAGAGAACAGTCAAGTGGGAGTCATCCGTGAAGGTGCCGAGTATGCTAGCCTCGACCTCTTCGATTGCACAAAGTTCTAATAACTCATTCAGGTGAGCTGAGGGTACAGCTAGCACCATGCGTTCCTGTGCCTCCGAAAGCCATATTTCCCATGGTGCTAAACCCTGATATTTCAGGGGAGCAGATGCCAGATCGACGCGCACACCCGTATCAGCACCCATCTCACCAATCGCGGAGGAGAAGCCGCCTGCGCCACAGTCGGTGATGGCGGAATAGAGTTTGCGGTCTCGCGCCTGCACGATCACATCGGCGACTTTCTTTTCTGTGATTGGCGCACCAATCTGTACCGCCGTACCCGCCTGTGCGTTGATCTCGACGCTCATCTCGCCCGATGAAAAGGTTGCGCCATGTACACCGTCACGTCCTGTGCGTCCACCTAACACGACAACATTGTCTCCAGGCTGAACTCGGTTCGGATGACTTCCATGTGGCAGAATGCCAAGACAACCGCAGAAGACAAGCGGATTATACAGATAGCCGCGATGATAGAGAATCGCCCCGTTGACGGTGGGAATACCCATCTTGTTGCCATAGTCACGTACACCATCAACCACACCCGTCGCGATACGACGCGGTTCAAGGACCCCTACCGGAATCTGCTCTATTGGTGTGTCAAGAGGTCCGAAGCACAATATGTCAGTGCAGGCAATAGGTTGTGCCGAGACACCAAGTACATCACGAATGACGCCGCCAACACCCGTATTCGCTCCCCCAAATGGCTCGATTGCCGACGGATGATTGTGCGTCTCAACTTTGAAGGCGATATCATGTGTATCCGTAAAACGCACAATACCCGCGTTATCGCTAAACGCGGAGACGAGCCAGTCTTGCCGTACCTGCTCAGTCGCCTTCATAAGATAACTTTTGAGCAGACCTGTAATGGTTTCTTTTGCTACAAGCACGCCATTACTATCGAACTCACTATACTCGACGGTAGCCTTGAAGGTCTTATGCGAGCAATGTTCCGACCACGTTTGTGCCAGCGTCTCTAACTCAACATCGGTCGGTTCGCGC
>CAXTWV010000354.1:0-5200 GCA_964248005.1 uncultured Ktedonobacteraceae bacterium
AACTTGGAAATTTAGGAAGAAGATTGTAGTAGTATGGCCTCTCAGGGAACCCGACCAAAAGCACCATCTCGTACAACTCCCCCACTTATTCAACAGCTTACCGCGAACCCACAACAAATCGCTGCAATTGCTCATACTCATGGGCCAGCAGCATTTGTCGCGGCAGCCGGAACGGGCAAAACGACTATCCTTGTGCAACGCCTTGTACGCTTGATTGCGGATGAGAGGGTTGACCCCGAAGAAATACTCTGCGTCACGTTTACACGCGCCGCTGCTGATGAGATGGAGAAACGCGCACTCAAAGCTCTCAAGAGTCGTGGTTTTACGGCGAAAAATGTCAAAGGACTACGCGTCGTGACCTTTCACGGGTTGGGACATCATATGTTGCGTGAGAAGCTTGAATGGACGCCACAGGAATTAAACAAGCGGCTTATCAGTGGTGAACCACGTCAGTGGCTTGCGGAAGATATTCTGCGTCCGTGGCGTAGCGACCGTTCGCGTGGGATGAATTGGGATGTTGAGATTGCCGATGTGCTGAGTGCGGTTGATCGAGCAAAAGAGGGCATGGTCAAGCCTGAGCAATCCGTGGACTTCTTTCGTTCGCATCTCTGTATAGAGATAGAGCTTGCCGAACGCTACCAGGATTTTTTTGTACGCTACGAACAGACAAAGCACAAGGACAAGCTGTACGATTTGTCCGACCTGATTTATGTTCCGCTATCGTTGCTCGAAAGTAGTCCTAAGTTCCGCAAGACATGGCAAGGGAAGTATGTATATCTACAGGTTGATGAGACGCAAGATACAAACCCGTCGCAATATAAGCTGATTCAGTATATTGCCGCACCGAAAAATAATGTTGTCGTCGTTGGTGATCCCGATCAAGCTATTTATCAGTTTCGTGGTGCCAGTCCAGAGGCGTCGATTCTTTCGTTTCGGGAGATGTATCCGAAAGGGATTATTTATCGCATCGAACATAATTATCGTTCGACACCTCAGATTCTCGAAGCAGCAAATAAACTAATTGGACATAACGAGACAACACCAGGATTTGAGAAGATATTGCGTGCCACACAACCCGATGGTGGACCTGTGACCGTGACGGCTTACGAGGATCAGGAACGGGAGGCGGACGGTATTGCTACACGTATCGCGTCGCTGGTCAAGACATGGCGCGAACGACAAGAGGCATTATCTTTCCAGGATATCTTTGTATTATCACGCACAAATTTTCATCTTGCTTCTGTTGAGCTTGCACTGGCGCGTAACGGTATTCCTTATCGCACGGTTGGCGGCTCTTCGTTTTTCAAACGCAAAACGACACGCGACATGCTAGCATATCTTGCACTCATCGACGGTGTACGCATTCACCAGGAATATCTAGCATCACGTACCAGTCCCGCACCACAAAAATGGGACGATGTGTTTACGCCGATTCACTGTGGCGAACAAAATATGGCGTTCCGCACTGTGGCGAATATTCCTTCGCGTGACTATTTCGCACGTACAACCAAGACCTCACATCGCTTCACACCTACCTTCTTTGGCACACTTATGGCTCATGCAGGTGGGCGTCCACTCCTACAGTATTGCGAGGAACATAGTTACACTATCGCGGCAGAGTACCAGCTTGGCATCAAAGATTTCGTTGCACTGATGCAGCGTGTTGCTAAGCAATGTAACAACTCTCCAGCACAGGCAATTACGTTACTACGTCAATTTGCCTATGATATGCACCTACGACATTGTGACGGGAAGCACAACGAGAGCGAAGAGGAAACCGAGACAACAGCACCGAAGGAAGAGGTCAAGTTAGAGGGTCGCTATGACGAGTTAGAGGAACTTTTCCATATCGCGCAACGCCATTCCACGATTCGGCACTTCCTAACAGCAATGTCACGACTCAAGGAGCAGGCAGAGGAGAGCAGCAAGAACAAGCGAGATTGTGTGAACCTCATGACGATTCACAAGGCAAAAGGGCTAGAAAGTCCTGTTGTGTTCGTGATGGGTCTCACCGAAGGCATCTTTCCCCATAGACGTTCCTATACGCTAGCGGAAGATGGCCCCGTGGTACAAACGGGTATCGCGGAAGAGCGTCGTCTCGCATATGTTGCGTATACACGGGCACAAAAGCAACTCTATCTCTCATCCATCCTGCAATATCGTGGGAGTGATGCCGTTGCGTCACGCTTTATCGAGGAAGCTGGTCTCGTACCAACAGATGAAGATGGAGTACTCAACCCCTACCTCTTTCATCATGATGGAACTATAAAACAACTTAGTCCATTGGTGACGGAGCCAACGTTGTTTTGAATTAGTACAATTTAAATGGAAGTGGCGACGGACGCCCACAAGGGGCAATACTGTTCATATCAGACGAACGCTGCACAAATACACAACGGACGCCCACAAGGGGCTAACCCTACTATACGACGCGATTGTGTGCTCTGCACACCGTATATAGTAGGGTTAGCCCCTTGTGGGCGTCCGTTGTGTATTAATGGGTGTGTTTGAATAGTCGATACTTGACCCTACAGCACATTCTCAACTTCATCCTGTTCATGCATAGCAGAAACATCTGTATTCGTATCGTTATCAAGAATGGGTCGGAGAAATGTGTAAAATGCTTGAGCCGAACGCGAAAGTTGTTTGTCTGAACGCCGAATTAGACTCAGTTGTGGGCGCAGGTCTAAACCAACAACGGGCAAGCGCACGAGATCACCTGTAGCCAACTCGCGCTTTGTGGTGAGATGTGAAACCATTGCCGCACCAACGCCGCTCATGACCATTTGCTTGATCGCTTCGTTGTCGGTCAACGTCAACAGTGGATGTATTTTCACGCCGTGTGAGTGTAACGCTTGCTCAATCACCTCACGAATACCGCTTCCCTGCTCACGTAACAACAACTCGCCATCAGCTAACACCTGGGGTGTGACGACAGAGAGCTTATTCCAATGATGGTTTGGAGCAACCACAAGCACTAACTCGTCATATGAAAATACCTCAACATTGAGGTCTGATGGCAAGCGCATTGGGTCGCCCTCGACCAATCCAATATCAATATTCCAGTTCAACGTCTCTTCGACGATTTCTTGCGAGTTGAGAATCGAAATATTTAAAGCCACGTGCGGGTAGCGTCGATGGAAACGTGCAACAATTGGTGGAAGCAAATACACACCCGTTGTTGTATTCGCGGCAATCGTGACCTCTCCACCCTCCACATCACGCAATGTGTTCATTGCCTCTTCCATCTCGCGCTCAAGTGCGAAGAGTTGGCGAGCATGACCCTGTAACATACGACCTGCGTGTGTGAGCGCGATGCGTCTTCCCTGTCGCTCGACCAATTCCAATCCAATCTCATGTTCCAAGCTTTGAATCGTTTTTGTCACTGCTGGCTGACTGAGACCTAGTTCCTCGGCTGCACGCGTAATATGCTCTAGCTCTGCCACCTTCAAGAATACGCGCAGATTTTGTAAATTCATATTTTTCTCCCAAATTCTCACCACTTTGTGTAGGTCCAGGATGCGCAAAATGTGGCTCATTGCATCATACCAAAAAGTGTTTATAAAGCATAGTACTCTCACCTAGTATAACATACACGAATGTTTTTTATAACATATGAGAATGTTTTATCTGCTCTCGACAACACAATACCTCTATGTCATACTATCGTTGAGCCGAGCAACTTTTTTCGTTGTATATAATAAACTCTATAAAATTTGGCCTATACCACCTTTCTACAGGAGAGTTCAATCTATGGCAGCGTGTACCCGTTGTGGCTTCCAGCAAAATGGTACGCAGATATATTGTGAACGTTGTGGCATGTTTATGCCAGCACTAGCTATTTATAACCCTGGACAAACAGAGTACAGCGTTCCACCACAGGTAGTAACCCCTCCTCTAATAAAGCAAAGATTTTTAGGAGAGGGTGATTTAACCCCACAGATGGTTCTTAATCGCTGTATTCGAGAAGGCATAGCTATCATTGGACTTTTTGTAGCTGCCTTTGGGCTATTCGGGTTCTTTCAAAACATAGTAGGTGCTGGTTGGGCATTACTTTTGGGATTTATTCTCTTGATAGGAGGCGTCATTGCTATTAGCCTCCTCTTTTTCATAAGGAAACTTCTACCACGCCTACGCTGGCCTCACATCGTAGTAGGAGGGATAGGAGCTACCATCGTGTGCTTTGTCATAATAATAACGCTATCAGGGATAGTACAAAACAGTACGTTAGGTAAAGACTTCGGATATGGTATAACACTTTTTCTTTATGGACTTGTCATTGTTGTGTTGGCGATATGGTAGGGGTCTAATTCATTACACCCTTTTGGCTATTGCCCATATTGACAGGATTTATGAGACGTTCCCTATGTCCTCAAACATGGTCAATCGCCAAAAGGGTGTAATGAATTAGACCCCTACATCGTTCGTTATAATAATATCTTTCGCTCGTGTGGCGCTTTTCAGGTCAACGAGCGATGCCTCTATATCAGCACGTTGCTGAGGTGTGTTCTGGTGCATATCAATGTGCCACGACTCTATCACAGCACCAACGGATAGACCTTGCTCAGCTTTGTAGCGTCGAACTTGCCTTAATGATTCGAGAACGAGTTTGCCTATCTCTTCAGCATCTTCGTCGAGCCATTGTGTATGAGCATCAGGCCATATCATCCAATGTAGCGAAACTACTCCCTCTTGCGAATGGAATAGCTCTTGATATATCTTCTCGGTGACATAGGGCAAGCAGGGTGCCAAGAGTTTGAGTGTGGTCAACAATGCATGATAGAGTGTCCATTGCGCAGCTTCGTGTTCGGGTCCCGACTCTTGATACAAACGCGACTTGGCTAGTTCCAGGTAGTTGTCGCACAGATCAGACCAGAAAAAGCGTTCAACCTCGGCGCGAGCAGTAGAATACTCTTCGCGCTCTAATTCTGCTGTCGCGAAAGCGATGGTATGAGCGAGACGCGAGAGCAGCCAACGGTCCATCGGTAACAGCGCTTCTGGCATCTCATCTTTAGTAGCAAAACCAACTAGACGTGACTCAGCAAAACGGCTGGCATTCCACAGTTTCGTGACGAGACGACGCCCATTAGCAATCGTTTCCGCGTTGAACGACGTATCATTGCCTGTTTTAACCGAGGTTGCCCAATAGCGTAACGCATCGGCTGACTCCTGCTCAATGAGTTCCATAGGCCCAACCTCT
>CAXTWV010000355.1:0-5170 GCA_964248005.1 uncultured Ktedonobacteraceae bacterium
AAAGGAATGTTATCATAGCTCTGCAAGGAATGTCAAGCAAAAAACATGTAAACGCTTGAAAAATGAGATTTTATTATGCATACTATCTCTACAGCGTAAAAAGCTCTGTGCCTCTGAGTTTTTTGTCCTGTATCGGTTGCCCACGAGAGCCACTATAGTATCAACTAGTTTTTGACCACTCCAACCTCGAAGGCGAGGAACAAGGTGAAACTGGCATAGCTGGCACTTTTGAGAATATCGCTTCTCACAGCGTGCTAGAAGCACCAAAGGATGTACAAATGCGTACAGCTTTGTAGTGTGTCGCGTTAGCTACTCGACGTGTTCTTAATTGTCAGTAGGAGGACCAATGGCAACTGTTCCCGCTCGTAATGCCGTGAACTTTCGGCAGATGCTCCCTATTCTTGGTGCCAGTACGCTTGGCACCGCTATTGAATGGTACGACTTTTTCTTGTATGGTTTCCTCTCCGCTACCGTTTTCCCCGTCGTCTTCTTCCCTAAGCTTGATCCGGTAGCAGGTATCATCGCGTCATTCACCACCAACTTTGTCGGATTTGCGGCTCGTCCCATTGGCGGAGCCTTTTTTGGCTGGTTTGGTGATCGCATCGGACGAAAATCAACGTTGATCGCGACACTCCTACTTATGGGTATCGCCACATTCCTTATGGGTGTTTTGCCTGGATATGCAACGTTTGGTGTTGGTGCGTCTCTTATCCTTGCTATTCTACGTTTCCTACAAGGAGCAGGCGTTGGAGGCGAATGGGGTGGTTCTGTACTTTTATCTTTAGAGTATGGAGATGATCGACGACGCGGTTTTTGGGCAAGTTGGCCTCAAACTGGTGTGCCTATCGGCCTAACGCTCTCAGCACTTGCTGTAATTGTGTTCAGAGCCGTGTATCCTGGCGAGGCATTCGTCACCTTTGGCTGGCGTATTCCCTTTCTTCTGAGTGCAATCCTCATTTTTATTGGTCTCTACATTCGTGTGCGTATCCTCGAAACGCCTTCTTTCGCGAAAGTGAAAGAGGAGAATCGTGTATCGAGAGCACCCTTGATCGATGTCATCCGTTACCACTGGCGCGAAATTGTGCTAGCCGCTCTTATCCGTTCGGGTGAGCAAGCTCCATTCTACATCTTCGTCACGTTCATCCTTAGCTATGGTGGTGCATCGTTTAAGAACGTGAGTTTGAACATGAGTAGTGGGACGCTCTATACAGGTCTGATTATTGCCGGCTTGGTTGGTTTTGTGACTATGCCAACATTCAGCTATTTTTCAGACCTCGTAGGAAGAAAGCGCTGGTTCCTGATTGGTGCGGTTCTTATGGCTGCCTTCGCCTTTCCCTACTTCTGGTTACTTGGCACAAAGAATGCTGCTATCGTGATTTTCACCATCGCCATTTCTGCTGGCATCTTCCATGCTTGGCTGTATGGTCCTGAAGCAGCGTTCATCTCAGAGCGATTTGGTACGAAGTTGCGTTATACAGGTGCTTCGCTCGGCTACCAGCTTGCGTCTGTCACTGCTGGTGGTCCTGCCCCTATTATCGCTGTTGCGCTCGTAGCGGCTTATCACTCGTATGTGCCAATTGCGATTTACATGATTATCATGTGTGTCATCACGTTCGTCTCTGTATTCGGCCTTGTGGAATACTCAAACAAGGCTGCGGCAGAAGATGTGGAAGAGCGACAAGGCTTCGTCGCAACCGGAGACTAGTCCGGTATGTAGCTCTCGTGTGTAGAAGAGGAGATATTTACACATGTAAATATCTCCTCTTCTTTTCGTTGCCTCTAAGATGAGTTGACGAGTTGTATTTATATGACAACTATACCGTCTGGCTCGTATAGTTATCAAGGGTATACGTAAGATTTTTAAACGACTTGCCCCATACTACATCTTTATAGCGTCAGAGAAGATGATAGCGTGTATACTATTGAAATATCCGTATGCTTTGTGAGCGAAAAAAGATATAGTGACGCGAATATACATTCTTTCAAGTTCGCCGTACTGGTGATATACTGATTAGCGGCACCCCTGATGGTGACAGGTTTTTACAAGGAGAGGTTTTATGACAAGTAACATACTTGAGTTACCTTTGTTTCCGTTAACAGTCCTGTTTCCAGGGACGGTGCTACCACTACATATCTTCGAGCCGCGCTATAGACAGATGATAGCCGCTTGCCAGCGTGAGAACAAGCCGTTAGGAATCGTATTACCGAGACCTGAAAGCGAATTTATGCGCGAAGTTCCTCATACTATCGGCACGATAGCAGAGATACATAATCTGGAGCAACTTGAAGATGGACGTTATACGCTTAACGCGGTTGGCATCAAACGTTTTCGTATTGTAAACGAGAACCGCGATAAAGCCTACATCTCCGCAACAGTAGAACCTTATGAGGACATCGCAACGCAAGAACCTAATTTGGCGAGTACAACGCAACAAGCGCGAAAAATGTTTGATGACTATCTGGCAATGTTGCTGCAAGAGGCGAACGAGCCTGATGTGCAGGCAACGCTGCCTGATGAGTCTGAAGATCTCTCATACTTTATTGCCTCGTTCTTAATGAATATCGAAGATACACAGAAACAGCGTTTTCTTGAAATGACCTCTACGCACCAGCGTTTACAAGAAGAGATTGCCATTCTGCGTCGTGAGGTTCCATTCATGCGGCAAATCCTCTCCAAGAAAATATCTGATGACCGAACGATGTTGAACTAGCAACACTTCAACACTCTCAAAAGTGCTAAAAGGGAACGAGTGTTGCTTTAGTGAATGAGTGTAAAGGCTATGACGGAATACATCAGTTTTCGACAACGGTTAGATGCTGTACTGCGCACGCTAAATGTGAAGCAGGTGCAAGAATTTCTTATAGCCGAAAGACAGTGGACTGAAGGTCAACCTTCTGATCCAGAGTTCGCGATGTGGATGATGGTTGCTGGAACTCCTTCACTACGTCATCTCCATGATCGTGCGTATGAATGGCTTATGACACACGGTCACGAGGCAGATGCAGAGGCGTTTTTAGCTAGAGACAAGAAGCTTGGTACCAAAGACGGAGTAAATCGGGGAAGAGGCAGTGGTCCTGCTGGTATGCCAAAGTTTAGTGGGAAAAAACCTAGTAAGAAGAACACTACTAGTGGTCGCTAGCAGTGTTCTTCTAAACTATCCTCTCGCTGTTAAGCAGCAACCTTCTTGTGTTTCGCGACAATCTCTTGTTGCACGTTTGCTGGCACCTCCTCATATTGAGAGAATACCATTGAGAAGGAGCCACGACCCTGTGTGATTGAGCGCAAGTCGGTAGCATAGTGCAACATTTCAGCCTGTGGGACGAGTGCTGTGATTTGTTGCAAGCCATCACCTATTGAGTCCATACCAAGTACACGTCCACGTTTTGTGTTGATGTCGCTCATGACATCGCCCATATTGTACTCCGGCACCGTGATGGTGACATTCATAATCGGTTCCAGCAGAACAGGGTTTGCTAAAGGCACCGCCTCTTGCATCCCAAGCGATGCCGCAACCTCAAATGATTGTGCTGAAGAGTCTACAGGATGATATTTCCCGTCAACGACCGCAACCTTAACATAGAGCATAGGGTTGCCAGAAAGGAAGCCTTTCTTCAACGACTCGCGCACACCCTTTTCGACGCCTGGGATATATTGTCCTGGCACGACACCGCCAACAATCTTGTCCTCAAACACAAAGAGTTGTTCGCTATCTCTTGGCAATGGCTCGATTTCTAGCCATACATCGCCAAATTGTCCATGTCCACCGCTCTGACGCTTGTGACGACCGTTGGCACGTGCCTTCTTGCGGATGGTCTCACGGTAGATAATGCGCTGGTCGTGTGTTTCCAGATCGACACTATACTTGCGTTTAATGCCCTCAACCACAATTTGCAAGTGTGACTCGCCCATGCCTGATAGCAAGACCTCGGCTGTCTCGGCATCACGGGAGACGCGTAGTGTGCGGTCTTCTTCAATGATGCGAGTGAGTGCGTTGCCCATCTTATCGAGGTCAGCTTGACTCTTAGGAATAACCGCTACGGTGTAGCATGGAGCGGGGAAGGTAATTGTTGGAAGTGGAGTTGAGGCATCCTTTGTTCCGGCAAGGGTATCACCGGTATGTGTATTGGTAAGCTTGGTTACTGCCCCAATGTCGCCCACTGGAATTTCTGTGGCTGTTTCTTGCGTTTTGCCACGCACTGTAATCAGTTGTCCTAGCCGTTCATCTGCTTTTGTCTGGACATTATAGACATGGCTGTCTGGCTTGACTGTACCACTATACACACGGAATGTCGAGATGGTGCCTACTTGTGCTGCTGCTGTCTTAAAGACAAACAATGAGGGTGCGCTGCCAAACGCTTTCGCCTCTTCGCATGCTGCATCGGCTGCACTGGGCAGATAGTCTACGATGGCATCGAGCAGTGTTTGCACACCGATATTTTTGCTTGCGGACCCGCACAGCACGGGAAACACAAGACCTGTACAGGTACTTTTCTTGACGACTGAAAGAACTTCCTCTTCGGTTAATTCCTCGCCTTCGAGGAATTTCTCCATCAATGCGTCGTCGCTTTCAACTGCACTCTCGATCAGTTGCTCACGGTAGGAACTGATTTGCTCTCTGAGGTCGTCAGGAACAGAGACTTCCTGTACTTTGTTGCCACCCTCAAATGTATAAGCTTTTTGCGATACAAGGTCTATGATGCCTTTGAAATTGGCCTGTTCACCAATGGGTATTTGAAGTGGAACAACCTTTGGCCCAAACTTTGTGCGTAAGGAGTCTAATGCTTGGTCGAAGGAGGTGTTTTCACGGTCGAGTTTGTTGACCATGATGATACGAGGAAGGTTACGCTCGTTCGCGTACTGGTAGGTAAGTTCTGTGCCGACCTCAACACCTTTTTCCGCGGTGACTACGAGGAGTGCAGCATCGGCGACACGAAGTCCGGCCTTTACTTCGCCCAGAAAGTCTGCATAACCTGGCGTGTCAATGAAGTTGATTTTGGTGTCTTTCCATTCAACGGGAAGCACTTTTGCATTCAAAGACATACGCCGTTTGAGTTCATCGGGGTCATAATCGGAAACCGAGGTACCCTCATCGACTTTACCCTGTCGGGTAACTGCCCCGCTATCGAAGAGGGCCGCGTCTACCAAAGAGGTTTTGCCTGCTCCTACATG
>CAXTWV010000356.1:0-5156 GCA_964248005.1 uncultured Ktedonobacteraceae bacterium
GGACGCGCACATTGCTTCGCTCGTGCTGAGGACGCGATACATCGGTCCCTACCGTTGCATGTTACCTAGCGGATGCACCGAGCATCCTTGTTCGGAGATCGAGAGGCCACAAGGACGCGATGAATCGATCCCTACTAGAAAGCGCATTTTTTACTTTTATGAATACTCAACCTATAACTAATACACAAAAACAGGCCGAGAAGGTCAATACGCGTCGTATGACGACAACTGCGACGAGCCTTTTCATCTTATGCCTCTTATTGCTTAGTGCATGTAGTTTTCCAGGAAACGGAAATGCTACGGCGAGTAAACCTGTTGCTCCTACTGTCGTCCCTACTCCGACGATTGATACCACGCTGAGTAAACAAGGAAGTATGCAGCTACAAGCATTTCAACAGTGGATTGCGCAGATGAAACAGTATGGCGGCGATACAACTTCATACCAGCAACAGTATGACGCTGATCAACAAGCATTTCAACAAGCTAAAACAGATACGGCGTATAAAGCGACGTTGACGACGCTTAAGAGTCAGGTTGCCGCCATTCAGTTACCCACGATGAAAGCTGAAAGTGTGCATCTTCAGCAACAATTACAGCAAGAGGTCGCGGCATGGGGCAAGCAGCATGTCTACCACAATGCATATGATAACAAGAACTATCCGCTTGGTTATGAATATGGGCCGAATGGTATGGGTGGTTGGGTACAAGATGAGTTAAGTGCTGATAAGACGCTTGCTGACTATCAACAGGCTGTTGACGACATCAACATGTATCTAACGAATTTTCAAGCATTTACGACCAATAGCAGCGACAAGACACCGTATAATCAGGTTCATCAGGCCGATAAGCAACTGATACAGCATTATGGGAAGACAGGACGTGTTGTCGTTATCTCGCTGGAAGAGCAGGCGATGCGTGTGTATGATAATGGGAAACTTGTCAATTCCTTTTTGGTGACAACTGGGCGTCCAACCAAACCTAGCTTACCGGGAGTATGGTGGGTCGAGGGCAAACTCTCACCAACGGTATTCAAGTCTGGTGAGCCGACAAGTTCGCCGGACTACTATCCCCCGACGCCTATCAACTTTGCCATGCAGTATCATAGTCAAGGCTACTTCTTGCATGATAGTTGGTGGCGCGTCAACTATGGCCCAGGCACAAATTACCCACACGCGGACGATAGTGGTGATCCCTTCTCGGCTCAGGGTTCGCATGGATGTGTAAATCTCTCAAAAGCTGATGCGGGTTGGTTGTACGGGTTTGTTAAGGTGTACACACCAATTATTATGTATTAGTAGGGACCGATTTATCACGTCCTTGTTGACAATCGACACACAACAAGGACGTGATAGTTGGTGCATCCGGTAAGTGACAACGGGACTCGCACATTGCTTCGCTCGTGCGAGAGGACGCGATAAATCGCAGGTTACTGGTGAGGGGTTAGCACTGCACTGAACCCTTGCCACATGTTGAGAAACATGCTGCGTGGCATGTGCTGAAAGTTCGCGGGTGAAGAGTCCGCAATGTACACATTCTGGTCATCACCACCGAGCACCACGAAAATATGACCACCTGGATAATAATAGTTGTCACGTACACCGACAATAACGGGCATACCTTTATTGCCAAGCGTGATGATGTCCTGGAGTGTCCGCGTATGGTTTGCGCTTGTGTCAAAACCATAATATGAGGCGGTTTGTGCGATACCCTCTTCACGTAATAGACCAAGATTCACATCCCACACACCCAAGTTCAGTTCTTCTTGCAAGACATCGCCAGCAATGAGGTGTCGTCCATAGGAGTTCATCACCATTGTCATTGCGATACCGGAGCAAGATGAATAGGACCATACTTGCCATTGGTAGTCTGTACGATATTGCGTCCGTGAAGCTGAGTCTATACGCACAAGTCGCGCACTTGCAGTTCCGGGGAGAGTGAGAACGGGTGTTGCATGAGCAGTTGTTTGAATATCACTTGCTTGCGAGGCATTCAAAAAGGTTGTGCTGATACCTTTGCTTAATGTACGCAGTCCACCTTCTGTAAGGCCGTCTTGCAAGAATAGAGCAAGGAGTATCATGACGAAAAATCCAAGCGAAACAAGTGTACGACGGCGTGTATACCAGGAAGCCGGAAGCGAAATCGGAGGAATATATGCAGACTTTTCTAGCTGAGTAAGAGGATAGGTCACGGCGGAAGTTCGTTGCAAAAACACTTTCTTGTGCCGAACCTGCTCACGCCAACCAGCAAGCACGAAGCTGGTTACAATGGCGATCATGAGTACGAGCAGTAGGGCCGTAATGACGGCAGACAACATACGTTACCTCACATACAAATTTTTCTCGGTCGGTATCTTCCTGATTACTATAACGTATGTTGTTGAGAAGTTGCCTTATTTACGTAGGAAATAACCCAATAGGGCTATGCTTCTGCTAAAGGCAGTTAAAAGCGCGTAGGAGTATGATGAGATATTGCCTTACTTTTGACCGTTTCTGTTACAGGAAAAGGTTAGACTTCCATCATGTCGTAAATTTCTATTTCTGTTCCTATCTGTCTTTTGAAGATAAGGACTTTGTTCACGAAGTAATCGAGCGACAGCACAAGATATTCTACGGTGTCTTGTGTGTTCATTGGACGCACGTTGAGCGAGCCGTGCTTACAAAGGTGAAAGACAAGAAGTTCGTTAGGGTCGATGATGCCTAGTTGGTGGTAGTCTTTGTAGATGAGCCAGGGGATAGAGGTTTCGTTCTCGATTAAGAGCATTTCATCATCGCTACCGAGATCGAGGCCAATACGGGGTTGTGGCTGTAGAGACCAGCCCCCAGGAGCGTGCTGAGGATGCGTTTCTGTTGGAGGAGCATCAAGTTCCTCTATTTCAGGAGCATAGGTGATCGTCATGGGTACGCCTTGGGCCTTTCAACATCGTCTGACATTTGGAGAGGAGGACGCTTGAAAAGAGACTTCTACGACGACCACAGCACAAACATATTTTTAAAATTGCAAACATTCTCTGCACAACAGCACATAGTTTTCTGTAACCTGCGCTACTATGACACACTTCTGCACTGGTGTCAAGCATCTTGCAGAAGAGAGTAAAGATGACTACAATACACTAAAAAGAGGTGAATGAATGTTCTACATAGGATGCCCAGCATGGGGCTATAAAGAGTGGGTGGGACACGATAATTTTTTTCCACCGAAGACACCGGCAAGTGATTTCTTGCGGCTTTACAGTAGGAAGCTTTCGACAGTCGAAGGAAACACAACGTTTTATGCGGTACCGTCGGCGGATACTGTTACACGCTGGCAACACGAGACACCTGAGACGTTTCATTTTTGTCCCAAGATTCCACGTAGTATTAGTCATGAGCCTCGTATAGAAACACGTAAAGACGACACGCTTGCATTTGTGGAGCGTATGCGTGGTCTTGGAACGCGTTTGGGACCAATATTTCTGCAACTGCCACCAGCGTTTTCGCCCGATCAACTTCCTGCATTGGAGACGTTTCTTGGCTTCTGGCCTCGTGGTGTACGACTCGCGGTTGAAGTGCGGCACCCAAGCTTCTATAAGGAAAAGGAGGCAGAAACGCTCAATACGCTCCTTGAGCAGTACAAGATAGGACGTGTGTTGATGGATACGCGTCCAATCCGTACAGGAACGGAACAAGAACAGCAGATGCTCCAAGCACGAGAGCGAAAGCCAAATCTGCCACTACAAGTTGTCACAACAGCCGATTTCGCCTTTGTACGCTATATTGGGCATCCGAAGATGGAAGTCAACGCACCATTTCTTGACGCTTGGTCTAAACAAATAGGACAGTGGCTCACACAAGGCACTACTGTATATGCCTTTTGCCATTGTCCTTTTGAAGAACACTCACCGACCATTTGTCTGGAATTGTACTCGCGTCTCATGAACGTGATTTCTCTTCCTGCGTTATCCTGGCAGGAAGAGAAATCTGATAAGGAGCCTGAACAGGGTCATCTGTTTTAAGCGTTGATGATGCAGGAACAAGTGAAGTATGAGAGGCAATAATCCTATTTGTTCTTCCTGTGCCGCGTTTCGACACAGATTTTGTTGATGCAATGACTTTTTCGTAGACAGAGAGATATTGCCCCGCCATTGCTCTTACGGAAAAGTTTTGTAGGGCATAATCGCGTACAGCAAAACGGTCAAGTTCTCCAATCTGTGGGATACGCTCTACCATCTCCTCAAGCGTATCGACGAGAAAGCCGCCTTTCCCCTGTTCCACGATTTCGGGTGCGGCTCCGCGTGCAAACGAGATCACAGGACAGCCTAAAGCCATAGCCTCAATCATTACCATGCCAAACGGCTCTTCCCATTGAATAGGATTGAGAAAACCGTGTGCTTTACTCAACAGGCTAATCTTCTGCCTTGTATTCACAGGACCAATATACTTAATTTGCTGCCCATCAATATATGGCTTTATATGCTCTTCAAAATAGATAACGGCTTCCGGGAGATTCTTATCAACAATGCCAGCTAGCACCAACGAGGCATTTGCCTGTTTGACGGCTTGGATTGCTAGGTGAGCACCTTTTTCCGGTACAAAACGCCCTAGCCAGACGAAACAATCGTCCGATTTTTTCACGGTGTGCTTAAAAAAATTCATGGGAAGACCGTGATGCACAACACCAACAAAGTTGAGTGGATACGGTGTATCGTTACGCGCATTCTCGCTAATAGCAACCATAGGAGTTGAGAGAAACCACTCTTTGAAAAACTCGTCGGCATCTCCTGTCCAGGATTGCACTCGATCAAAGGGAAATCGGCTATGCAAAGTGGTGACATGCGGCGTTCTGAGACCGAGCATGAGTGGAAACAAATACATGTCAGAACTTGAGGAGAGATGCATGTGGACAATATCAAAATCATGAGCTTTTATGTATTCTACGGATTTGTATAGATGATAATATGCTTTGAGATGCCCTTGCCAGGGTACACCCGACTCAATCAGTGATCGCGGAAAAAACGAGACAAGCTGTGCAGATGTGCTTGCATCGCCTGGTGCGAACAGGGTAACAGCATGGCCTTCGGCTACTTGTTCCTCTACAAGATTGGCAATGACAGCTTCGGTACCGCCGTAGTTTTTGGGTGGGATACGTATCCAGGGGGGAGCAATGTGTGCAATTTTCAT
>CAXTWV010000357.1:0-5150 GCA_964248005.1 uncultured Ktedonobacteraceae bacterium
ATCACATTTGCACGTGGCAGACATCCCCAATCACGCGAATCTGAACTGCCATTACGATTGTCACCCAAGACGAAGTAGGTATTTGGCGGAATGATACGGTTCGTAAATGAGGGGTAAGGATTGCCCTGATTGCTCGGTTGAACATAGGGTTCGGTGAGTGCTGTCCCATTGACATACACCGTCGTGTCTTTAATCGTAATCACGTCACCCGGCAGGCCGATAACACGCTTGATATAGTCCAAGGACGGATTGGGTGGTGCCTTGAAGACAATCACATCACCACGGGCTGGCGGATGGAAAAGATAGGTCCATTTATCGACAAGAATAAGCTCCTGGTCGTGCAGATTTGGCTCCATACTGTGCCCATCAATGTTGAAGTTCTGCACGGCCAAGCGAATAATCAGGAACATAAGCACGGTTAGTACGAGTGTCTCAATGACCTCTCGTATCAATCGGTAACGTTTCTCAAAATCAAGTTCTGGATTCACGGCTTGCTGTTCCTCTGTTCTGTTCCTGATACGGACCCGATGATGCCTACACATATGTGTAGGGACCGATTTATCACGTCCTCGTCACCAATGACATGCCTGACAAGGACGTGATAAATCGGTCCCTACAGGCGACGTATCCTCATGAATTTGTTACATCTTATCATCGCACCTTGCGCCTTCGATACCTGGAGAATATCACAAATATCCCTGGCATTACTATCACAAGCATCGAATCGCCTGCACTTCCGTCACTGAGAGGCAAAACAGGCGATCCCGTTTGCGCTTGTGATACCTTTGTAAATACAGACGAAACATTGGGCAATAAGCCACTATTATCTTGTCCAAAGGGCCAATAGACAAGGGCGGCACGTCCAATAATATTTTTTCTTGGCAAGAGGCCCCATGTACGCGAGTCTGAGCTACCCACGCGATTATCACCAAGCACAAAATAATCGTTGGGCGGCACAATCATTTTGTTGACAGCCATGTCGCCAGGAGTCGCCCCCATATTCGCGGGTCGAACATAGGTTTCGTTTAAGGTCACACCATCAACAGTTGGTGCTCCATTATTAATCGTGATAACGTCACCAGGGACACCAATAATACGCTTCACATAATCTTCGGTCGGGGCAGGAGGTGCCACAAATACAATCACATCACCACGCGTAGGTGCATGAAAGAGATAGGTCCATTTATCGACAAGAATAAGCTCTTTATCGTGCAGGTTTGGCTCCATACTATGACCATCAACATTAAAGTTTTGCACCGCCGAATGAATCACCAAAAACATCAGTAGCGTCAAAACGGCGGTCTCTATGACCTCGCGCACCAAGCGATAGCGTTTTTCAAAATTAAGCTCTATATCCATATATGTTCCTTATGTCACAATGTTACGGTGTGTTTTCGTAGGGACCAATTTACTGCGTCCTCTTGGCAATCAACTGCCGACCAGGACGCGATAAATCGGTCCCTACAGTTACCCTATCGTCTTGCTCTTGATTTCTCTGTACCATTGTATACGATGTTGTTGCAACTCTTGTTGCGTCTCCCCTTACGATGTCTTCAAATAGGAAATATTACTCATAGCTACGTTGTTTTCTATAGAGGAACAAAAACATGCTAAGCTGCAACGAAAGCATGGTTTTGTGCTTATATACTAAGATATAAGTTCCTATTTTACCCATTTTTCTACACACTAACCTCTTGACGTTAGACGATTTGTATAGTAGTGTTATATGGAACGTTTGTTTGTATTTCACTGCCGATAGACATTCGCTGACAACAATACAATGCTATATACTCCTGTCTGTTGCAACAATACATAGCCATAAAATGACGGGGATGGACGGTACAATACGATGCCATTAGATAAAATTGTGATTCGTGGTGCGCGTGAGCACAACCTGAAAAATATTAATGTGACCATCCCACGCGACAAGCTGGTGGTCATCACAGGTCTCTCCGGTTCTGGCAAGAGTAGTCTTGCCTTTGACACTATCTTTGCCGAGGGGCAACGTCGCTATGTCGAGTCGCTGTCGGCCTATGCACGTCAATTTCTCGATAAAATGGAGAAGCCTGACGTTGACCATATCGATGGGCTTTCACCTGCGATCTCTATTGATCAGAAGGGCGCGAGTCATAACCCACGTTCAACCGTCGGTACCGTCACCGAAATTTATGACTATCTGCGTCTGCTCTATGCACGTATCGGACATCAACATTGCCCTCAATGTGGACGAGAGGTGAGCAAGCAGACGATCCAACAGATTGTTGACTCTGTATTAAGCCTTGCTGATGGAACACGTATTCTGTTACTGGCACCACTTATTCAAGGACGCAAGGGCGAATACAAAAACGTTTTTGAGGATATGCGGCGTGCTGGCTACGTGCGTATCCGTGTGGACGGCACAATCTATGATCTGAGCGACGAGATTGAGCTAGACAAGCAGAAAAAGCACACGATTGAAGTGGTCGTGGACCGCCTTGTCATTCGTAAAGGTCAAAAAGCCGATGGTGCTACAACTGAAGCACAACGGGCACAACTCCAACTCGTGGCAGAGCGACCAGCTCTTTACGATGTCAATGCAGCCAGAGAACCGCATATTGATGAAGATGGCGACCAAGAACCAACACTTGTCTCGGTGTTACACGATGACATCGATCCATCATTTCGGCAACGAGTCGCGGACTCATTAGAGACAACACTCAAGCTAGGGAATGGTGTTGTGCTGGTCTCCGTCGTTGATGGCGAAGAGATTTTGTTCTCAGAACGTGCTGCCTGTGTCTATTGTGGAATTAGCCTACCAGAGATCGCGCCACGTACCTTTAGCTTTAACAATCCTCATGGTGCTTGCCCAGCCTGTACAGGGCTTGGGATGCAGCAGGAGATTGACCCTGAGCTTATCGTATCGCATCCTAACCTTAGCATTTCTGAAGGTGCCATCTCACCCTATGCAAAGGTCGTCAATGGTAGCCAGTGGCATGGGGCAATTATCGAAGCATTGGCGGAACGCTACAATTTCGACGTGAATACTCCCTGGAATGAGTTAAGTCCTGATATACAGCAAAAAATCTTATATGGTGTACCTGAGAGCCTGAGCATTCGCTATACACCGCAGCATGGACGTGTACGCACCTACAATGTGCATTTTGAGGGCGTCATTGCCAATCTCGACAAGAAGTATAAAGAGACGACGAGCGAGGGTGTACGCGAAGAGATTGAGCAGTATATGTCGATGCGTTTATGTCCTGTATGTCATGGCGCACGTCTCAAACCTGAAACACTCGCAGTAACCGTAGGAGGACGTAACATTGTCCAAGTTACGCAACTTGCGATTAACAAGGCGCAACACTTCTTTCAGGAGCTAGAGCAAGACCATCAGGAAACACCAACGCCGACGCCGCTTCCAAATGTTGTTGTACAAGCGAATGGGCATGGCAAAAAGAAGAAAAATCCTAACACACCTGAGATTAGTTCACATCTCAGCTTGCTCGGCGACCCTCTTGCAAGAATTGATGTAGAGGGTAGTCCACTAGTGTTAGGGACGTTGACCGAGCGTGAACGCTTTATTGCTCGCCAAATTCTCAAGGAGATTCGGGCGCGACTACAATTCCTGCTCGATGTTGGCCTGGACTACCTGACCATGAACCGAGCGGCAATGAGTCTTTCTGGTGGCGAGGCACAACGTATTCGCCTGGCAACACAGATCGGGTCGGGCCTGATGGGTGTGCTTTACATTCTGGATGAGCCGAGTATTGGCTTGCACCAACGTGATAATGAGCGACTTATCAAGACATTGACACGCCTACGCAATCTTGGCAATACACTACTCGTGGTTGAGCACGACGAGGATACGATGCGTGCCGCCGATTATATCATCGACATTGGACCAGGAGCGGGAGAGCATGGTGGCTATGTCGTCGCCGATGGCACCTACGAAGAGATTGTTGCCAACACAAATTCGTTAACGGGTGATTATCTTTCGCATCGTAAGGGTATTCAGATACCAGCAGAGCGACGTAAGGGCAACGGCAAATCGCTTATCATTAAAGGCGCACGCGAAAATAACTTGAAGGATGTAACGGCTGAAATTCCGCTTGGTACGTTCGTTGCCGTAACGGGTGTATCGGGTTCGGGCAAGAGCACACTTATCACCGATATCCTGTATCGCAAGTTGTCGCATACATTCTTCCGCGCTCATGAGAAGCCAGGAGCACACGATGCTATCGAAGGCATGGAACATCTGGATAAAGTCATCGACATTGACCAGTCGCCAATCGGACGTACTCCGCGCTCGAATCCCGCAACGTATACCAATGCCTTCACTGCGATCCGTGAAATCTTCGCTCAGGTCGCGGAGTCGCGTATTCGTGGCTATACATCAGGGCGTTTCTCGTTCAACGTCAAGGGTGGACGTTGTGAAGCGTGCAGAGGTGAAGGCATCGTCAAAATTGAGATGAACTTCTTGCCCGATGTGTATGTGCCGTGTGAGGTTTGTCAGGGCAAACGCTACAATCGTGAAGCCCTAGAGATTCACTATAAAGGCAAATCAATCGCTGATGTGTTGGACATGACGATTGAAGAGGCCACAAAGTTCTTTGAGAATGTACCGAGCATCTACAACAAGATGAAGACGCTGAACGACGTTGGTCTTGGCTATATGCGCTTAGGTCAGCCTGCCACAACACTTTCCGGTGGTGAGGCACAGCGCGTCAAGCTAGCAACCGAGCTATCGAAACGTGCGACCGGACGTACTGTCTACATCCTCGACGAACCAACTACAGGACTACACTTTGCCGATGTAGACCGCTTACTAGAGGTGTTACAACGTCTGGTGGATGCGGGTAACTCATTGATTGTTATCGAGCACAACCTCGATGTAATCAAAAGTGCCGACTGGCTGATTGATCTGGGTCCCGAAGGTGGCGATGCTGGTGGCTATATCATAGCGCAAGGCACACCAGAAGATGTCGCGGAAAACGAGGCATCCTACACAGGCCACTTCCTCAAGCGCATGTTCATCGAAGAGGCCGCGCACAACAACACAAGGGAGAAAGAGATGAGTATGGTGAGAGAGAGCTAGGTATGTATATTGTAGGGGCCTTAATTCATTACGCCCTCGTTCGGCCTGTGATGCGTGACGAGGGCGTAATGAATTA
>CAXTWV010000358.1:0-5145 GCA_964248005.1 uncultured Ktedonobacteraceae bacterium
GTGGTGTAGACGTATCATTATTATAGGGATAGAAATCATTAGATAAACAGGAAGTATGCGTGATAGATAATCAGACAAATAACGAAACACAAGAAAAAATGATGGAACTGACCGATATTCTCGATAAAGATATTGAGACTATTGTCGATATGCGTATGGTGTCAGAACGCAAGGTTGGTCGTCATCAGCGCATGATTGAGAGAGTAACAAATAGCATAGGACGCCCACTTGCGCTCTACTTAATACTCCTTATCGTTCTCCTGTGGATACTGATAAACGAGTTTCACAAGTATATTGATGTACCAGGATTTGATCCTCCACCATTTAGTTGGTTACAAGTTATAGTGAGCCTGAGCGCATTACTCATGACAACAGCAGTGCTCATCACGCAGAATCGTCAAGCGAAGGTGACAGAGCAACGCCGTCACCTCGACCTGCAAATCACGTTGCTGACCGAACGCAAAGTGAGCAAGTTGATTGCGCTTGTCGAGGACTTACGTAAGGATACTCCAGCCGTAGAAAACCATCATGACTCTGAAGCACAAGCGATGAAAGAACCTGTTGATCCGCATACCGCGCTTACCAGCTTGAACAAAACACTCCAAAGTGCTGCAAAAGAGTACCGAGTTGAGATAGATTAGAGTATCATTAGAACCCTAACGCTTCCCATACGGAATTGGAATAGAGGATTGACTTTCAGAAACCTGCATGGTAAGCTTTGAGTGTTCTCCAAAAGATGGAGTGCAATCCAGGGAAACAAAGAGACTCTGGCACTTGGCTAAAGCCTTGCACGGTAATCCGAAAGGAGTCACAGCATGTGGTCAATGAAGAAACCAGTTCGCTTACTCGGAGTAGTATTTCAGATTGACCAGTAGTGCCCGTAGATGCGGGCAAGCTAACCCTCTGGCTATCTGACAACATTCGACTCGACAGTGCATATAAATCGTCCTTACAGGGCATTGCAACGTCTTAAAGCGACATTCGCTCCGAATTTTCAGAGAAACGCAGAGGCTTCGACTGAACACTATCATTACTTTCTGATCTAGTTGATTAGGACACGATATGTGAACAGGAGACGTAAGAAGATGAATGAAACGAGGGTCAGGTGAATACCTGACCCTCACCGCATTTTTGGTGATAGTAAAATTATCCTCCTTTTGCTTGATGGTTTTCCTCTAACTTGACGCCTCTCATAGGCGGTGCTATGCTGCAATAACAGAGCAACGGAGCGACACAGACTCTCTGCTGTCCCTTCTTCACCATCGTCGTTGAGAGGAACACGAACAGGTATGGCTATTCTCGAAACACATATAGAGCGCACGAGTCCCGAATTTCAAGAGAACACAAGCTACTTTCACTCCTTGTTGGAAGACCTTCGTCAGCATATGCAACAGGTGCAGCTGGGCGGTGGCCCTGATGCTATCGCAAAACATCGTAAGAGGAACAAGCTACTTGCACGCGAACGTGTGCAACTTCTCTGCGATCCCGACACGCCTTTTCTCGAACTCAGTCCACTCGCGGCCTATGACATGTATGACAATGATGCTCCCTCTGCTGGCATCATCACAGGCATCGGGCTTGTCGAAGGCCAGGAATGTATGATTGTGGCGAACGATGCAACCGTCAAGGGCGGTACTTATTACCCCATGACCGTAAAAAAGCATTTACGCGCCCAGGAGATTGCCGAGCAAAATCAACTGCCCTGCATCTATCTCGTCGATTCAGGAGGGGCCTTCCTGCCACTACAAGCGGATGTGTTTCCTGACCGTGACCACTTTGGGCGTATCTTTTACAATCAGGCACGCATGTCGAGTCAGCGCATTCCACAGATCGCGGCTGTAATGGGATCGTGTACAGCAGGAGGTGCTTATGTACCTGCCATGAGTGATGAAACGGTAATTGTGCAAGGAAATGGAACTATTTTCCTGGGCGGTCCTCCACTTGTAAAGGCCGCGACTGGCGAAGAGGTGAGCGCGGAAGACCTGGGCGGTGCTGATGTTCACAGCCGCATTTCTGGTGTCACTGACCATTATGCGCTTAATGATCCACATGCACTCGCTATTTGTCGCAGCATCGTGACACATCTCAACCGACGCAAACACATTCCCTGGGATATTCACCCGCCAGAACCTCCACGTTATGATGCGAGAGACCTCTATGGTATTGTGCCGAAAAATAATCGCCAAAGCTATGACGTGCGTGAGATTATTGCTCGGCTTGTTGATGGAAGCCACTTCCACGAATTTAAAGAGTTATATGGAACAACGCTTGTATGTGGTTTCTCGCGCATCATGGGCTATCCAGTTGGTATTATCGCAAACAATGGTATTCTCTTTTCTGAAAGTGCGCTTAAGGCGACGCATTTTATTGAGCTATGTGCGCAACGACGCACACCGCTCGTTTTTCTACAAAACATTGCGGGCTTCATGGTTGGACGCCAATATGAAAACGGGGGTATCGCAAAAGATGGCGCGAAGATGGTGATGGCGGTCGCAAACGCTCCTGTACCAAAGTTTACCGTCGTGATTGGCGGCTCTTTTGGTGCAGGCAACTATGGCATGTGCGGACGTGCCTACTCACCACGTCAGTTATGGATGTGGCCCAATGCGCGTATCTCCGTGATGGGTGGACTGCAAGCGGCAACGGTGTTAGCAACGGTCCGTAAAGACGGTTTGGCGGCACGCGGAAAAACGATGAGCGCGGAGGAAGAACAAGCGTTTATGCAACCTGTCCTCGATAAATATGAGGAAGAAGGCAATCCGTACTACAGCACTGCTCGCTTGTGGGATGATGGTATTATCGATCCATGCGACACCCGTAACGTCCTGGCACTTGGCATTGCGGCATCGTTAAATGCCCCTATGCCCGAAACACCTTTTGGTGTGTTTAGAATGTAGCGATACCTATCACACAGTCGAACTTCATAGCCTCTCGACGTTTGTAGTTGGCACAAAGGGTGTAATAGAATTAGACCCCTACGACATGTCAAATCAGAATTGACGAACTAGGATAAGGAGAGATTATGTCACAGCATACTCACTATGAGTATATCTCGGTTGAGCAGAGCCATCAGGGACGCATCGCTACAGTGACACTACGGCGTCCAGAGGTACATAATGCGTTTAATGGACAGATTATCGAAGAATTGCTAGCCGCCTTCACTGAACTGGGAACCAACGAACAGTTGCATGGCGTAGTTCTTACTGGTGATGGTCCTTCGTTTAGTGCTGGAGCTGACCTCAGCATGATGAAGTCAGCAAACACATTCACAGAAGAGCAAAACCTCAACGACGCCTTACAGCTTGCTGACCTTCTCTCGACAATCAACACGCTTCCTTGTCCTGTTGTGGGACGCATCAACGGTACGGCGATGGGTGGTGGAGTTGGCTTGGTTTCGGTCTGTGATATTGTGATTGCCGCCGAGAGTGCAAGATTCGCGTTTAGCGAAGTGAAACTGGGAATAGCACCTGCCGTTATCTCACCGTTCGTGATACACAAAATTGGTGTGTCAAACGCTCGCGTGCTCTTTGTCACTGGCGAACGCTTTAGTGCCAGTCGTGCGCGAGAGGTTGGCCTCGTCCATTCGGTGGTGCCGCTTGAACATCTTGACGACGCGATACAAAAGGCAGTGAATGAGCTGTTGAGTAGTGCTCCGCAAGCTTTACGTGCGTGCAAGACATTGGCACTAACAGTCGGGAACATGGATTATGAAACGGCACGGAACTATACAGCCTCGACGATTGCGCGACTACGCGTGAGTGACGAAGGACAAGAGGGGTTGCGCTCATTTTTAGAGAAACGCAAACCACGTTGGGTCGTACCCACAGAAGCCATAAAGTAGTAACAAAGTATGTTTAAGAAAATTTTGATCGCGAATCGCGGCGAGATTGCAGTCCGCATTATGGCGACATGCCGCGAAATGGGTATACGCACCGTTGCGGTGTACTCAGACGTGGACGCTCATGCACGCCATGTACGTATGGCGGACGAGGCATATGCAATTGGACAGGCACCAGCAACACAAAGCTACTTACAGATAGAGACACTGCTTGCCGTCGCTCAACGAAGCGGAGCCGAAGCTATCCATCCGGGCTATGGTTTCCTGTCAGAGAATGCGGATTTTGTTGAAGCGTGTGAGCGTGCAGGAGTCGTCTTCATTGGTCCATCAGCAAAAGCTATGCGTGCAATGGGGGCAAAAATTTCAGCGAAACAAATTGCACGTTCTGTCGATGCACCCACCGTCCCTGGCTATGCAGGAGAAAGTCAGGACGAAACGCTCTTACTCAGTGAAGCACAACGTATTGGCTTTCCCTTGCTGGTGAAAGCTTCAGCAGGTGGTGGCGGCAAGGGGATGCGCGAGGTACAAAGTGCCGACGCGTTTTTAGAGCAACTGGCAGGAGCAAAGCGTGAGGCACTGGCATCGTTCGGCGATGATACAGTGTTTCTTGAACGCTTGATACAGCAACCGCGCCATGTCGAGATACAGATACTCGGCGATATGCATGGCAACATGATTTCTTTGGGAGAGCGCGAATGCTCAATTCAACGCCGTCATCAGAAGATTGTTGAAGAGAGTCCCTCGGTCGCACTAACACCAGCCTTACGAGCCGAAATGGGTGCGACTGCCGTTCGCATCGCACAGGCCGCAGGCTATGTCAACGCAGGTACAATGGAGTTTATTCTCGACGCTGATAAGCATTATTATTTCCTGGAGATGAATACACGTCTACAGGTCGAGCATCCCGTGACAGAACTGGTGACAGGGCTTGACCTTGTGCGTCACCAATTGCTTATCGCCTCAGGAGAACCACTTGCCTTAACACAGGAACAGGTAAGCCATCGTGGACATGCCATCGAAGTGCGTATCTATGCGGAGGATGTGGAACACAACTTTCTGCCCTCAACTGGCACCATTGACACATTTACATTGCCAGAGGGTCCTGGTATTCGCGTCGATAGTGGTATTGAGAATGGCGACGAGATCACACAATTCTATGATCCCATGATCGCGAAACTGATCGTCTATGGGGAAGACCGTAGTGCTGCAATCTCGCGTTTGCAACGCGCCTTAGGGCAAAGTGCATTGTTTGGCGTGACTACAAATATTCCGCTTCTACATACTATCGCGCTTCATCCTGCGTTTCG
>CAXTWV010000359.1:0-5095 GCA_964248005.1 uncultured Ktedonobacteraceae bacterium
GCACAACCTGACCCATTTTTATGGTTTAATCTTTCTTATGCAACTCATCAGGTTTGTGTGCCGCCTCCTTGCCTGATTTATCGCTCTTCACAATATATTCAGGGTTGTCCTTAGAGGCCGCTACATGATGCTTTTTGATATCGGTAGGCTCCGTGATTTTCTTTTCCACTTCGCCCGATGTTTTCCCTTGCGATGTATTCCACTCAACGGAGTCACCTTTTTTGAGTTTGTCATTGTCTGCCATGATATATCTCCTTTCTTTACAATAGCACGTTTGATAGGTGGGATAGCGTGACATACAATGACGAGGGGTCTAATTCTATTACACCCTGTAAGCAACGCACAATTTGGGAAGATGTTGAAACGTGTGCTAAATTATAGAAAGGCTAAAGTGGGGATTATCCGGTATGCTATAATATATGTGTAAAGTTCTCTGCAACCCTAATGTTGTAGAAGGATAGAATATTCATGATATTACAGATAAAACTACACATCTTGCGCACCTTGAAGAACGGCGCGAGGAGCCGATGGAGGTCGCAACGTGACGAAAGTTGTAGGTAAGAACCCGGAGAGGATTGCGCGTCGGCAGGTTGATAAATTCGCCGAGCGGCGGGAACAGTTAGCGGCGTCAGCTATACAGACGCTCTCTGAGTTGGGTTATGCTCGTACTAGCCTACGCGACATAGCGCAGAACTCCGAGTTCTCACACGGTGTACTGCACTACTACTTTAGAGACAAAGTTGACCTGATTATCCAATCTGTCAAGCTATACAAGGCAGAGTGCGTGAAGCGTTACGACGAGATTGTCGCGACCTCACGTACTGCTGTAGACCTCAAGCATGGCTTCAGCACGGTCCTGTCCAGCACTCTGTGCGACGACGCATCTATGCACCGCTTATGGTATGACCTGCGGAACCAGAGCCTGTTTGAAGAGTCATTTCGAGCTGATGTGCTTGAGATTGATAAGAGCCTCGAACGAATGATATGGCGTATAGTTAGCCAGTATGCTGAGCTTGTTGGTGCCCCACTCGCCGTGTCCTCTAGCACTGCATACGGGATATTCGATGGGCTATTCCAGCAGGCATTGCTCCGACAACTCGCTGGACAGAGTGATGCCGCGCACCAACTGCAAGAGAGCGTTGAGTCGATACTCGACCACCTCTTCGCCGCGTCGTAGCACATGCGATAATCTCCTCCTAGAAACAACGGACGCCCACAAGGGGCTACCCTACTATACACAACGTGCGTAGCACGTAATACCGTCGTATAGTAGGGTAGCCCCTTGTGGCGTCCGTTGTATATAATGTCTCATCCTATCCCTTTCTCCTCATTACTATGCTGCAAGAAAGAAGTCTTGACAGTCGTCCAAAAAAGTCTTGACAATCGTCCAAATGTTACGTATGCTAGAGTATAGCACGCTGTTGTGTATTTGGATTGGGCTTGACAACCGTTGGTCAAGCTCGTTAGAGGAGAATATTTATGAGTGTATTCGAGTTGCATGGACGCAAGGCTTTAGTAACTGGCGGAGCACAAGGCTTGGGTGCTGGGATGGCGGAAGCACTGGCTCGCGCGGGTGCAGCCGTGGTCATCGCGGACATTCGTGAGGATACTGGCAAGGCTACAGCCAACGCACTGGCTCAGTCGGGATTAACTGTTAGCTTCGTCCCACTTGATGTAACCGATGAGGCAAGTTGGGAAACAGCGATTCCACGAGCAATCCACGAACTCGATGGCCTGGATATCCTGGTGAACAATGCGGGAGTCGAGATATCTGAACTGGTCATAGACCTCAATCCTCAGAATGTCCTCAAGATGCTTGAGGTGAACGTCATGGGTACAGCACTTGGCATCAAACATGCGTTCCGTGCCATGCGCCCAGGAGGTGCGGCAGGCAAGGGTGGTGCTGTAATTAACCTGTCATCCGTGGCTGCGACGATTGCGTTCCCCGGTATCGCTGGCTACTCAGCAACAAAGTCTGGTGTTGATCGCCTCACCCGCGTTGCGGCGATGGAGTCTGGTAAGCTTGGCTATGGTGTGCGAGTGAACTGCATCTATCCCGGACTCGTGCCTACCGAGATGGGTAATCAGCTTGCCGTGGATATGATGAAACTCGGACTTTACCCAAGTCCAGAAGCTGCGGCTGGTGCTGTTATTGGTCTGACACCGCTTGGTCGGCTTGGTGAGGTTACTGACATGGCCGACGCTGTGGTATTCCTTGCCTCTGATGCAGCTCGTTTTATCACCGGTATTGGCCTCCCTGTTGACGGTGGCATGGGAATGTAACCCCAATCCATGTATTGAGAGGAGAAGTTCATGTCTTCCACCAAACCTGTCGTCGTGTACGGAGCCTCTGGCTATACTGGTCGGCTTATATGCGAATACCTACGCGAGTTTCGTGTCCCATTTATCGCGGCTGGACGCGATAAGGCACGCGTTCAAGAAGCCCTCGATTTGGTTCCTGGAATAAACACCGTCGAGCACGAGGTCGTCGAGGTCGAGCACGAGATTGGAGCACTGAGTGACCTCTTCGCGCAGGCCAAAGTCGTGTGCAACACGGTTGGACCATTCGCGACTCTTGGTCCTCTCGTTGTTCAGGCGTGTATTCAAAGCGGCACTCATTATGTAGACACGACCGGCGAGCAAGATTGGCTGGTTGAGTGTGATGAGACTTATGGTGCGGAAATGGCGGCGAAGGGCCTCCTGCTCTCACCCGGTATTGCCCAAATGTACACTATTGGCGAGATCGCGGCTAATATCTGTCTTGAAACTCCGGGCGTTGATACACTCGATATTCTCGTCTTCTGGAAGGGTTCGCCGACTATCGCATCAACACAAACAATTCTCGTCAACGCGGCTATGTCAAAGGCATACTACCTGCAGCAGAATGAGTACGTCGAATGGCCCAGCGATTATCGCTTATACGACGTTTCGGTCCCCGGTCAGCATCAGACTGAACTCGCGCTACCATGGGGAGGCACCTCACACCCAGTATGGTTCAAGCATGACCCCCGTGTAGCCACCGTCAAGGCATTAGGTGGCGTGTTTGACCGCGAACTTATGAAAGCCGTCCCGGTGATCGTGCAGTCGGCCTTGCAGCAGGTCGAGGGTTTGCCAGATGACGAGAAATACAAGGTGCTGTCCACGATAGCCTCTAGCGTACAGAACCAGATGCCGCCGAGGGAGAACCCACGCATCAATACCTCCCTGGATTCAGTCTACGCTTCGGGACCACTTGGTCGAGCACATTGTGTGATTCATGGCAACAGCAACTACAAACAAACAGCACTTCTTCAAGCCTTCACCGCCTACTCGTTGCTTCAGCAGCCGCCTAAGCGCGTTGGTTTCGCCTCCGCTTGTCAAGCCTTCGGGCACCGCGAATTGCTTGGCGTGCTACGAAGTTTTGGTCTCGTTATGGAGCCAGTTCTCACCGTGCAGCGATAAAGGACCGCTATCCGTATGTGAGTGGGAAACAGATATCTGTTTCCCACTCACATACGGATAGTAATCATTATGGAGGACTGCTCATGCGTCTAATCGACTACCTCGATAAAGGTGCTTCGCTTGGCTCTGAGGCACCATGCCTAACCATGGCAGATCGCACGTTCAGCTACCGAGACGTACAAGAAGTCTCCTGGCGCGTTGCTCACGCTCTTCATAGGTCAGGAGTGCAGCCGGGTGAGAAGGTGGCAATCCTGTCAGCGAACGATCCAATCGCGTTTTCCTGTGTCTTCGGCATTTCGCGTGCTGGTGCGGTATGGTGCCCAATCAACCCACGTAATGAGGCAACTGAGAATCGTGAACTACTTGACCTCATGGACTGTACATGTCTTCTTTTTCAAAAAGCATTCACGCCTCTAGTCGAACAAATCCGTAGTGATCTTCCCAAGCTCACAACACTCATATGCCTGGATGCCCATCTACCGTTTGCCATATCGTTCGATCAATGGCTACACGAGGTGAATACGGAACCATGGCAGACTGATCCAGTCGATGATGTCGCTATGATTGCTGGTACGGGTGGTACAACAGGTAAGCCTAAAGGAGTAATGCTGACTGGACAGAATCTCGAAACAATGTCGGCAATCACCTTGATGAGCTATCCGTTCGAGGGACACGCGGTATACTTAGCACTCGCGCCACTTACCCATGCGGCGGGCGTGCTCTGCTTCCCAATTATGACACTTGGCGGTGAGATCATCATCATGCCCAAGCCTGAACTTACCGATTTCCTGATGCTCATCGAAAAGCACAAGGTCACGCACACCTTCCTGCCACCGACGCTTATTTACATGTTGCTCAAGCATCCTGACCTGTCGTCGAAAAACCTGAAGTCGCTCCAGTGCCTCTGGTATGGTGCTGCTCCAATGTCGGCGGCCCGCCTTGAGGAGGCACTTCATAAGATTGGTCCAGTACTTGGTCAGCTATTTGGTCAAACCGAGGCACCAATGATGATCTCGACGATGGCACCACAGCAGCACATTCATACGGATGGATCGCTTGCAAGTGAGCGGTTCTCATCGGCGGGTCGTCCAGCACCACTTGTCAACGTTGCGATTATGGATGCTGACGGAAACGTGCTACCTACAGGCGAACGTGGCGAGATCGTGGTCCGCAGTTCCCTCGTTATGGCAGGCTACTATAAGAATCCAGCAGCAACAGAGGAAGCTAGTCGCTTTGGCTGGCATCACACAGGCGACATTGGCTATTTAGATGCCGATAACTATCTGTTCATCGTTGACCGTGCGAAGGACATGATTATCACGGGTGGCTTCAATGTCTACTCCGCCGAGGTTGAGCAAGCGTTGATGGAACATCCTGCAATCCAGGACTGTGCTGTGATTGGACTACCAGATGACACATGGGGTGAGCGTGTAACTGCAGTGGTGCAGCTCCACCCTGGTCACAGCGTGACGGAGAGCGAAGTGCGAGCGTTCGTCAAGACACGGATTGGCAGCGTCAAAGCCCCAAAGCAAGTTGACATGTGGACAGACCTACCGAGATCCAAGGTTGGCAAAGTGCTCAAGAACGAGATAAAGTCGCAGTTACTCAATCCTTCTATACAGAAGGAGCATTCGTAGGGACCACATGGACGCCA
>CAXTWV010000360.1:0-1711 GCA_964248005.1 uncultured Ktedonobacteraceae bacterium
TGCGACCTCCGGGTTATGAGCCCGACGAGCTAACCACTGCTCTATCCCGCGTCAACTCCCATATCATACTACATGCTTTGCGCTTTGTCAAATTTTGGTTGGTATAACACAAATAAGGTGTGATACAATCAGACGCGTACAGAGTTTTGTACTCTAAACTATAAAAGTTTATGATAGGATATGGCCCCTACATGGATGGAACCACTTTATGGAAATTGTATCTATACGCTAAGCAAGGAGCATTAGTATGGCCTCGACAGCAACAAATATACGAGATACTATCTCACGAACTATCACTGGGGAGCCAGCAAAGTGGCGTTGGTATCACGGCCTCGCCTTTTACATCGTCGTACAACTCCTTACCTTTGGACTGGCAGGACTCACGAGTGTTGTCAGTGGCAACAAGGGTGAGACGCTACGTGACAACGTGTTTGGCAATGTGTCATATTTCAGTTCGTTGAAGCAATCCGTTTTTACTCCACCATCGTGGGTCTTCGGACCAGCGTGGACGATCAACAATTTCTTCGCTATCTGGGGTACGTTAGCCGTTCTCAATAAGCCAAAAGGCACGCCGGGACGCAATGAGTATCTGGCATTACAAGGCGCGACATGGCTCAACTTCGTCATCTTTAACGCGGCGTATTTCAGCCTGCGTTCACCTATCAATGCGTTTGTACTAACGCTCATTTTCGCGGGACTCACAGTTTCTAGTGCGTGTGTCGCCATCTTCCGGCTCCAAGACACCAAAGTAGCCCTTTCACTTACTACACTCTTCGTCTGGTTGACTGTTGCCGCTACCGCCGCCACCGCTCAAGTGCTATGGAACCGCGACGACCTGTATAATGTGGGACCGTTCACAGAGCCGATACCTGCATTAGTTGCGCACAGGAATTAGCTCATCATCTCAGGATTATGTGGGCATGACAGGGGAGGAGCACCTGTGATGCCCACGCGTAACGCAAAAGAGCTATTTATTTGAAGAAGGATAGGAGACAAAGACGCTTTTGACTTCGCTGAACTCTTCAACGGCACCGGAGCCGAGTTCGCGGTGTCCATTACCACTTGCCTTCATGCCTCCAAAGGGCAGATGAATCTCTGAGCCTGTGGTCGCGGCATTGATGTAGACAAGGCCAGACTCGATCTCGCGAATGGCACGAAACGTCAAACGACTGCTTTCAGTGAAGATGCCGGTTGAAAGCCCGTACTCCGTCTCGTTCGCCACCTGAATTGCCTCTTCATAAGAGTTGACGGGTACGATAGAGACGAAGGGACCAAAGACCTCTTCGCGTGCGATACGCATGGTTGGCGCGACATCAGTAAAGATCGTTGGCTTATAAAAGGCCCCATCGCTATATACATTCTCCGTCAGTGCAGCACCACCAGTTACCAGCTTCGCGCCCTCATGCTTGCCAATCTCGGTATACTCATGGACCGCTTTGACGCGTCCCTTATTGACCAGCGGTCCCATCTCGATGGCGGGATCGAGGCCATCGCCAACACGCAGCTTTTCGGCAGCCACAACCAGCCGCTCTGTGAACGCTGCTTGCACCGATTTTTGCACAATCACACGACTCGTCGCCGTACAACGCTGACCTGTGGTGCCAAAGGCGGCTAACGCAATGCCTGTAACAGCGAGATCGAGGTCTGCATCTTCCAACACAATCACCGCGTTTTTGCCACCAAGTTCTAATGTGCAACGACGTAGGTCACG
>CAXTWV010000360.1:1811-5077 GCA_964248005.1 uncultured Ktedonobacteraceae bacterium
GTCATCAGCGTTGCCAATTCTTCTTTTTGCTGCTCTAGTAATAGGGCAGTACGTAGCAGAACTTCGCCGCGTTCGGGTGCGGGAGTTGCAGCCCATTTGCGTTGTGCCATGAGTGCAGCAGTAACGGCATCCTCTAGGTCGGCGACCGTCGATTTCTGAAAATGCCCAATAACCTCACTTATGTGTGCTGGATTCGTGCTGACAAAGGTTTCGCCGCTGTGCGAGTCGCGCCATTGACCACCAATAAAATTCTGAAATACTTGTTTCGTAGGGGAAATTGAAGACATGCAAAAGCTCCTCGTCGAGTATGTATCGTCATTGACCTGTTTGTTGTGGCACGTGTCAACCAGGTGGACACAATAGAGAATTGTACTGCCATAGTATACCACGTAGGGGTCTAATTCATTACACCCTTTTCGGCACGTGACCATGTTTGAGGCATGCTGAAACGTGTTTCACATTCCCTGTAAATTGTTATATGCCGAAAAGGGTGTAATGAATTAGACCCCTACATTCTAAAATGTGAAATAGTTCACATCCACAATTCAGGTGTCCAAACGTTCTCTTTGCATAATCACAATATATATTGACACATGTTTACACAACTTCTTATGCACACTATACCAGGAGGACTACAACGCATGGACACACAGAAACCATTGAATCGACGAGACTTTTTCAAGATAGCAGGCACGGCTGGACTTGCTGGTATGGCTTTCGCGGGTGGTATCGCATCCCCTGCATTCGCTCATGCACAGACTGCATCGGCGAATCCTGCCATCACTGATCTCTTCTTTTATAGTCAACCTATTGGACGTGGCGAGTTTTATGGTGCCGATGGTTTGGGCGACATTAGCCATCTAAGTACCTATAGTGCGCTTCCTAAAAGTTTCGCCCAGATTCTCTCAGGTAAGTTTGTCTTCGGCAGTGTTACTGAAGGTATGCTTTTCTACGATAATGTGCAGGGTAGTGGGACGTTTTATATCCCCGACCGTAAAGGTGGGCTTGATCTGCTCAAACATCAAACAGGGTGGCGCAAAACCTGGACACATATTGTAGAGGGACAGTTTTTAGAACATGAGTTTTTTAGCGGTCTCCTCTTCTATGAGGGTAGCACTGGTGTTAGCGAGTTCTACAGCACAGATGGCGTGGGCAATATTCACCTGCTCAAACACGATATATGGCGCAGGAATTGGACAAAGATTCTCTCCGGTCCTTTTGCCTTTAATCCATTTGGTCTGTCGGGACTGTTTTTCTACGATCAACCTCATGGCATCGGTGAGTTCTACGGTATCAATCCCTCTGACGGCATCTACCTGCTTCATCGACATACAGGGTTACGTACCACCTGGACAACCATTATCACAACGCCTTTCGGCTTGCTCTTCTATGATGCCAACAGCGGTGTGAGCGAGTTCTATCGTACAGATGGTCAAGGTGGACTTCATTTGCAAAAGCATGACATCTGGAGCAAAGGCTGGACACACATCGTCTCTTCATCGAATTTCGTCTTTGGGAGTGACATCGGTGGCTTGCTCTTCTATAACAGCAACACGGGTGCGAGTGCGTTCTATCGGTATGCAAATGCCGAAGGCAGTATAAGCCTGATGCATCGTGATACATGGCGTAAGGGCTGGACACGCATTCTTGAGAATGCCCCAATTCAATCATAATGGAATGTGGGTATGGTGATTATCCAGGCAAAGGGCATGCCCTTTGCCTGGATAATCACCATACCCACATTCCATTACCCAACAAATGTCGCGCCCGTCATCACTCCAACGGCGATCACGGTCAAGATAAAACCAACTATTGCCCAAAGACGCGCAGGTGCTTCTCCCGTTTTTGCGAGTCGCTTAATCGCGGGCCGTAATGCACCATCACCAATCCCTAACAAGACAATCGCAATCACAAATGCAGTCATGATAAGGCCACCCCATGCGCTACCAAAGAAATTACCAAAGCCGTTGGTTCGTGTAATCAAGACGATACCAAAGCCAATTGTGAGCGTTCCTGTATACGTCAGAAAGCGTACCGTGTTGATGGCGAGTTGTACCAGCGTTTCACTCGCCTCTTTGCCTATCAATGGCACAATCACAAACGCAAGCAACGCATATCCACCTACCCATGTTGCCGCGAACACAACATGCCCATAGCGTATAAGCCATGATAAAACTACCATTACATCTCCTCCTTCTGCTGCAAAGGGGTACGCCGGAGAATGAGCCATTCACCAATAAATGCTCCAGGAGGGCCAGCAGTGACCAGCACAAGCAGAGGAAACCACCAGCCCCATAACCCATCGAGTGCCGCGGTTGACACAATAACAAGCAAGAGCAGATAGTTAATGCCGTGTATTGGACCTAAAATATGCACAATGTTTTGCTGTCTCGTTACAGCCGCCGTGACAAGCATCGCCAAAAGCACAAGGTCTATCAGTGCCACTATTTGCACTACACGCAAGCGTTGACGAATACGCGTATCTTTTTGCATATATTGTCGTTCCTTCTATCAGAAAATCAAACGCGTTTGAAACAACAATCAAACATGCTTCAATCATAGCGAAGTGTGCTATACTTTGTCAAGAAGGGGTACAACAGGGATGACGACGAGCGATATAAAAGACCGTATTCTTAACGCTGCTGAGCGTATATTTGCTGAACAAGGTTTGGAAGCGGTCTCGTTGCGAGCGGTGACAACCGAGGCAGGCGTAAACATTGCCGCTGTGAACTACTATTTTGGCTCAAAAGCAGCATTGCTTCAAGCGATGACACAGCGTCACTTTGCGCCAGTCAACGCCGAGCAATTACACGCGCTTGAGATACTCGAAACGGACAGGCAGGAGCTTTCAGTAGAGGCGATACTTCGCGCGTATACCACGCCTATTTTTGCTATGTTCGATGCACAGCGTGGGCGAGAATGGATGCAAGCGAAAATAATGGCTTTTCGCGCTGAACCTTCACCGCATATCAATAGTCAGACGGAGAGCGAGGCAGACGCGGAAGTCATCAGCCGCTACTATGAAGCAATGCGTCGCGCGATACCTCATGTTCCAGCCGACGAACTCTGGTGGCGTTTCGAGCGTACACGCAATCTGCTTCTAGCCAATCAGAGCAGACGTTTCATGGCCCCTTCTGAAAGCACATCGTCAGAAAGCTCCAAACGAGACGAGCGTGCATGGCTCATCACATTTCTTGTTGGAGCACTGCAAGCGGATGCTACAGAATAGTTCCTCAATGTTGATTCGACTTTCGTAGGGACCACAT
>CAXTWV010000361.1:0-3568 GCA_964248005.1 uncultured Ktedonobacteraceae bacterium
ATCATCTCCATTGAGGTGGTTTGCTTCTTTCCTTTCTTAGGTTGATGCCTATTGGCTTTAATTCATTACGCCCTCTGATAACGTACATCGGGACGAGGGCGTAATGAATTAAAGCCCCTACAATATCATCATAGAGCCGAGCGTAGCTCCGCTTTATCGCGTCCTGGTCAGCATGTCAACTGTGACGAGGACGTGATAAATCGGTACCTACAAAATGATTTTTTTACGCCGCTGTACCGACTCTGTGTTCCAGAAATAGCGAACGGGCTTCTGGGGATGGTTCTAATAGGGAGAAGATGTTTCCATCAGGGTCCGTGAATACAGCTTCTACACCATAGAGTTGCTTTGTTGGAGTGGTGATGAATGTTACACCACGCGCTAGCAATGTCTCATAACTCTGCCGACAATTATCGGTATCAAACATCCAGGCAATTCCGTGACCAGTTCGTTCTTTCGAATCTTTGAGATATACTGCACTGTGCAGCGTAGCATCTGGTTTTGCCAGTGCGATCTCTGGCTTACGTTGGCCCTTTGGAGCCACTGTCACCCAACGCATTCCAGGCCCATAGGTGATATCTATGCGCTTCTCAAGACCAAGCTTTTCGGTGTAAAACTGGAGTGCCTCATCCTGATCGTTGACGAGGACCGAAACCATCGCTAGCGGCGTCTTTTTCTTCACGATATCCACATCTCTCTATGTATCATTGCCGACAATGCGCGTCTGATACAGAATACTAGTAGAACATGACACATCACGTCTATACATGAAACACGTATACATATTTTTCTCTTTTAACACTCCCCTATTATATAAAACATTTGTTCTAAAAGCAAGCTTTTAGCCTTATTTTCTCGATGTGATATGATAACGGCGAAGAGCAAAAGAGGAGTCACATGACAGCGATACTACACCAAGTATCGCTTTCTTATACCGATGGATGGAGCAAGCAGTCATGGGTGAAATTTGGGCTATACTAGAGTATGAGCAGAATAAATTGTATGAGCAGAGCGGTGAGTTGTTGAGTGAAGCCGTGGCTATCGCTCGTCGGCAACAAGAATATACAACAGTACATGCAGTATTACTTACTGCTCCACATGTTGAATTACCTGAACTAACCTTGCTTTCGTCAACAGGTATCGACGCACTCGACATTGTAGAACATACACAACTTGCGTACTATACAACTGAGAGTTATATTCATGCATTAGCATGGCTTATGAGTCAACACTCACCACTCCTGGTGCTTGCTCATGCAACGCCAAACGAACGCGATTGTATGCCCCGGCTTGCCGCACAGTTACACCTACCCTTTCTTTCGAGTTGCCTCGGTCTTGACTTGCACGATGACGCGCTTTTTGCGCTTCGTTCAATCTATGAGGGACGTGCTTATGTGCAGACAAGAACAGCTTTACATGGACATACCGCACTTGCAACCCTCATGCCTGGCGTTCGAGGTATTCCAGCGATGAAGTCAAACGCTGAGTCTTCTACACTGGAAGTCAAGCATCACATACCAGAGCTTGCGCAATCAAATGAGCGCATACGGCGTATTGCGTTACAGGCTCCATCAGCAGAAGAGGTTGAGTTGGATGCAGCGGAACGCATCGTAGCGGGCGGACGTGGTATTGGACAAAGCGGCTTTGCCAGTATCGCAACCTTCGCACACTCGCTAGGAGCTGCTGTTGGCGCGACACGAGTTGCAACCGATTTGGGCTGGATTGAGCACGCCCGACAGATCGGCGCGACTGGAAAAATTGTACGTCCTAAACTGTATATCGCGTGTGGCATTTCTGGTGCGGCACAGCATACAAGCGGCATGAGCGAGTCACAAACGGTGATCGCGATTAATCCTGACCGCAGTGCCCCCATCTTTGCACTCGCCGATCTTGGGCTATTGGGTGACGCCAACCAAATATTGCCACTCGCGGCAACGCTTTTAGAGGAAACAAAGGTACATTAAATGATCTTCAACTCAATAGAAAAAAAGCTGTCACTCCTCCTACTCAATGCTGTGATGCCACAAATGCCATCGCTTCTTTCGCTAGGGACAGTACTTCCTCTTCAGATGTTATTTCTACAGCTATCCACTCCTTCATGAGTCGTCCATCATGACGAGGATCAAAGCGTTCCCCTACGCCAGAGGCAAGAAGCGCATCTACTCGCAACTTCGGAAGTTTGACCACGATTTTGCCTCTGACGAGCATGGCAAAGATTTTATTATGTATTTTCAGCCCTGACGAACCAAACTTCTTGCCGTCCGATGGAGGTGTTACGTCTGGATTGCTAAGAAGTTCTTCAACAATCGTTGCAAAACACTCTTCTGGAGTGATTGGTAGATGACTCATGAAGGAGATACTTCCTTTCTTTGTTATGTTATATAGTTCTTCTATTATGCACTATTTAGTCCACAAAACAAAGCCAAAAACGTATGGTAGCTTATGAACATTCTCCAATATGCATCAAAAAAACGTTTTCATCCACAGAGAGCATTGCAATTAGAGGACGATGTGCATACAATAGGGGAACAGAGACACACTCAACAATTTTGTAGTCATGGTAAGGAGTAAAACATGAAAGCTGTACAATTTTCGCGCACGGGTGATCCTGATGTGTTGCAGGTACAAGAAGCGGCAGACCCGACACCAGCAACAACAGATGTGTTGATAGAGGTCAAAGCAACAACTGTGAACCGTCTCGATTTATTTCAGCGTGCTGGTAGCAGACCAATTCCTGGTTTGCCGTTTACACCAGGGCTAGAGGCGGCAGGAGTGGTCATTCAAGACGCGAATGGATTTCGCGCAGGTGAGCGTGTTCTCACCGCCAACGCACCATCGGCGAAAGGTGGCGGTGGCTATGCAAGCAAAATCGCCGCGCCTGCATCTGATCTTTCGCGTATTCCTGATGGTGTAAGTTTCGAGCAAGCTGTCGCTATTGGTCTCGCTGGCTCAACCGCGTGGTCAAGTTTGTTTGATCAGGGACATTTGCAAAAGGGTGAGAAGGTCTTGATATGGGCGGGTTCGAGTGGTGTTGGATCGCTTGCCATCCAGCTTGCTAAACACGCAGGAGCATGGGTCGCGACCACGGCAAGTAGCGACACACGCGCCGAAACTCTGCGCAAACTAGGTGTCGATCTTGTCATAGACCACAAAAAACAAGATGTAGGCAAGGTCTTACAAGAGCAAGGGGGCGTCAACCTTGTCGTCGAGTTAGTCGGTTCAACATTGCAAACAAGTTTAAACGCTTGCGCCGCAGATGCACGTATCGTTTTAATTGGTAACTTAGGAGGACAACAAGCAAATGTCGATACGCAAGCATGGCGGCTGAAACGCGTCTCTGTTATCGGTGGAGGTGCGACACATACCTCTACTGAAAATGAGCAGAAGATGCTACAGCTTGTCGCGGAGAAAGCACTTACTCCACTTATCGCCAAAACCTTGCCTGTTGAGCAAGCGTCACAAGCGCATCAAATGCTTGCATCAGGTGAGCCACAAGGTAAGATCGTCCTGACGCATTCGTGATGAAACCTGTTGGAACCGATGATGCGAATTAACAATTTAACCAGGATAC
>CAXTWV010000361.1:3668-5063 GCA_964248005.1 uncultured Ktedonobacteraceae bacterium
CGGTATTGGAAGCCCCTGATGGGTGGTCGATCCTGCAATATGGACATAACGGAGGATATTTACCATTACGACGCTTGTTAAGTGAGCAATACAATGTTTCACCTGACCAGATTATTGTTGGTAACGGCTCATTACATTTACAGGACCTGCTTTCCGCGCTAACGATTAAACAAGGCGATGTTGTTTTTGTCGAGCAACCAAGCTATGATCGCGCAATTAAAACGTTTCGTCGTCGCGGTGCCAAGGTGATTGGTATTCCTTTAGAACATGATGGCATCAATATCAAGGTGTTAGAGCAGGCTATAGCGAAACAGGTGCCAGCGTTTCTGTATGTCATTCCTGATTTCCAGAATCCAGCAGGCGTCACAACCTCTGCTGAAAAGCGGCAAGCTCTGGTGAACCTGGCAGAACGACACGGCTTCTGGCTCGTGGAGGACGTACCCTACCGCACGCTCCGTTATAAAGGTGAGCCAGCACCATTGCTCCGCGACTTGAACGCAGAGCGGGTTCTAACAATCAGTTCATACAGTAAACTCATCAGTCCAGCTCTACGTGTTGGATATTTGATTGGACCAGTTGATCTTGTCAAGAAATTGACGAAGCTGGCCGAAGACACCATACTGGCACCTGTATTACCATCACAAGCGGCGGTCGTCGAGTTTCATAAACGCGGCTATTTTGCCTCGAACCTGGAAAGCCTCAAGCAACTGTACGCACCACGTTTAAAGAGTGTTGTCGGGGCACTGCAAAAATATTTGCCGAGTGTACCTTTTGCGGAGCCAGAAGGCGGATTTTTCGTCAGTGTCTACCTACCGGAAAAGACCGATAGCAATACACTGCTTGAACGAGCGAAAGCTGCTGGTCTGACTCTCACGAATGGTCAGGATTTTTTTGCTGATACGCTTGAAGGTGGCGAGGATATGATGGGCAAGCGTTTTGTGCGTCTCCCCTTCTGCGCCCTTCAATCAGAGCAAATCGAAGAGGGTGTGAAAAGATTGGCGACATTGCTCTAAGAAATTTTATGTGGAGCTTGGGTGCGCTAAAGCGGACCCAAGCTCCACGAAGTGTTCATATCACTACAATTGGTCGAAAATGACGGAAGGCGAAAGATACTGGCTAGCCTAATCTCGAAACGTCCATTGTTCAGGCCACCAACGCCAGCCTTGATGCTGAAAGAACTCCCAGAGAATCGCACGATCAAGTAGCATGTAGATGGGAAAGCGTTTGGCGAAATTTGTGCGAAGCGATTTGTGTTTTCGGTAAGCCGTGAAAAACTCTCCCACCAACTGTGGGTCTTCGTTGAGATACTCGGACACGAAGCGACCTAAACTGAAACGGTTAAGAGCAGCTTGAAATTGAGTATCAGAGATTATCCCAAGACGCTGGGAATACATT
>CAXTWV010000362.1:0-5018 GCA_964248005.1 uncultured Ktedonobacteraceae bacterium
AACACTTCTGTTACAACACCTGTGCCAACACCCCAGATAACGTGAGCCGCAATCATCATCAAATTGCGCCGTGTCGTCTCCTTATCTGAAGATTCCGAGAAGCCAAACAAGGGCAACAACGCCTGATAGCTTGCGACCCAAATGACGAAACCGAATAGTATTCCCTTTATGCTGGACGTAAGCGGTAATCGGCGTCCTATAAGGCTATAAAGTAGGCCCATTGTGGCTCCATAGCCGAAGTGTGAAACAGTAGTTGCGGCGAGTATTTGAGCTTTGTTCATATGCTGTCTGACGTGTACTCGCTCCGCTAGCTCTTTCGTGATAATCTCCGGTGGCAAATCATAACGCTGTCCCTTGGGCAAAAAGCGTTGCGTACTAAACATAAAAATGGTCATTGGTATCGTCGCTATCGTGCCTGCGAGAGCACCTTGTAGCCAAGAGCTTGTATTCTGGTTTGGCATCATTATTCGTCCTCCTTGAAGTATATGTTATATTCGCATCGTGCTAACGAAGAGTGCGCTGTATTGTACACGTTTTTATATCAAGTTTAGTTACTCATTTTATTGGCAATCGCAACAAAAACGTACTTCCTTGTCCTGATGTACTTTCCATTTCAACGCTTCCTTGATGCGTTTGAATGATGCTTTGTACAATCGCCAAACCTAATCCACTCCCACCTGGATAGAGTGTACGTGCATGATCCCCACGGTAAAAACGCTCAAAAATGTGCGTTTTCTCTTCGGGAAGCATACCAATACCTGTATCACGAACCCTCACAACGGCATAACCGTTTTCACACACGAGTGAAAGCGTAACACTTCCCTTAGACGGTGTATATTTGAGCGCATTATCTATCAATGCCACAAGGACTTGTTTTAATGAATCCGCATTGCCATAGACTTGCACGGGGGTAATATGTTGTAGGAGTAACTGTGGCCCTGATGGTCTCTCGACCGATTCAAGGGGACGATATTGGCGAAAAACGTCTAGTAAAAGACTATCTAGGTCTACTACTTGCATGTTTTTGTGGCTATCTTTTGTGACTACAGTTGAATGAGTTACATCTGTATGAGCTAATAAGAGCAGGTCATTGACGAGTCGTCCCATGCGGGCGGTTTCAGAACGGGCATCTATCAGTGCCTCTTGCACCTCCTGAATGGGAAGGTCGGGAGCTTTTGCTAATAGGTCGAGATTACAACGTATAGAGGTGATAGGAGCGCGTAACTCGTGCGAGGCATCGGCAATGAAGCGTTGTTGTTGTTGGTACGCCTCCTCTAAACTTGAGAGCATCTGATTAAAGGTATCCGCGAGTGTTGTCAATTCGTTCCGTCCTAACGAAGACGTACTTGCGACACGCTGACTAAAATTGCGTGAGACACGTATATTTTGAGCCGTTTGTGTCATGCGACGCACCAATGCTAAAACGCTCCAGGTAATGGCCCATCCACCAATAAGCGCAAAAGCCATAACAAGAACGCTACCTTGTAAGAGAAGCAGACGCATATCGCTTAATGATAGTTCAATATCTTGCTCTGAACGAGCCGTTTGAATGAAATGGTTACTCCCAAAGTCTGTATTGAGGAGCGTATAGACACGTACTCGTTGACCTTGATAGGTGATGGTGTTATAGACACCACTTGTATTTTCATGTTGCTGTGCAACGAGACGCATTGCCTGTGCATCCCAGGGAATAGGGCTAGATGTCGTACTTGTGACACCTGTCCCGATGCTCTCCTGGTTCCCTGTCGTTGTTGCCAATAACTTGAATTGATTATCTTGCATGTCCAACACTTCTATCGCGACACCACCTGTACCTAATGCATCAACGCTATTGAGAAGGAGAGGACGAGCGTTTCCATTTCCTGAATACTCTATAAGAATATCCTTGCCCAGACGTACACTGGCTGCACGACTACTCAATGTCATATCAAGATCGCTATATGCTCGCTGTTCTGCCTGCTTATACACGATGAAGCTAAAGGACCAGAGTGCAATACCGAGTACAAAGGCATAAAAAAGCGTGAGGCGAAGTGGCAAAGAAATATGCATGACATTCCTTCTTACTGAGGGAGGCGGAGCACGTAGCCAACACCTCGTACTGTTTGAATAAGTCTCGTGGCTCCGTCTTGTTCTAGCTTTGTACGAAGATGACCGATATACACTTCGAGCACATTTGGACCGCCCTCGAAGTCTTGACCCCAAACGCGGTCCATCAGAAAGCCTCGTGTCAGGACAATGCGCGAGTTGCGTAAGAACAATGCTAGCAATTCGTATTCGGTGGTACTCAAGTTAATGAGAACATCGCCACGTTTCGCCTGACGCGTGGCTGTATCTAATTCAATATCTGCGAAGCACAGGACTTCGCGGCTGATGTCGCTAGGAGGGCGTCGGCGTAACAAGGCTTTGACACGCGCAAGTAGCTCCTCAAGGGCAAATGGTTTGACGAGGTAGTCATCGGCTCCGGTCTCTAGTCCCTCTACTCTATCTACCACCCTATCACGTGCTGTGAGCATAAGTATAGCAACCTCGTTATGTGTGGCTCGTAGTCTGCGACATACCTCTAGTCCGTCTATACTGGGAAGCATAAGGTCGAGAATAATAAGATCAGGAACTTTCGTGTGGGCAAGCGTGAGCGCACGCTCGCCATCAGCCGCCGTGGAGACGACATAGCCTTCATAGGCAAGCGTGCGTCTAAGTGCGCTTGTGATGTGGTTATCATCATCGACAATCAGAATACGCTCATTCATGTATGACTAACCCATTCTATACCCCACGGAGCTTGCACTGGACTCTGTGCTATTTGTTGCGTCTGACCCGATTGCAGGTTCACGAGCGTGATACCATCATTGGGCGAAACAGCATACAATGTCTTATTATCTGTACTTAACGCGATGCCTGTGAATGTCTGCTGTGATGCATACCTCTGCTTCATTTTTTCGTTCGCAATATTTATCGCTACAATGCCACGCGTGCCAATCGCATAGAGTGTTGACTGATCGGAGGAGAGTGTGGCACCGTTATAAAGTGTACGCATTTTTTCGTTAGGTGTTACCTGAGCATTTGTGGAACTAAAATGAATTGTCGTCACAATATCATCGCTAAAAGCATCCTTATCAGTAACACTGATGGCAACTGTGACTCCTAATGCAGCATTTGTTGCGTACAGGAGAGAGCCATCTGAAGATAATGCGAGTGTGTAGTAGGAAAGTAGGTCGGAGGATTTACCCGCGGGTAAGTCGATACAACGTGCCCCGTTAAAATCGCTGGCTAACGGCAGAATGTGAACGAAGGCGATATTGCTTCGTGTATCTGTGTAGAGCGTGTATGCCCTTGAACCATCCTGCGCCATTTGACGTGTCAGGGCCGAGCCAAGCATACGCGGATCGTTCAACTCCGATTTATCCGCGATGATCCCCTGGAACAGTTGGTTTGAGGATACATCATAGCGGCGTACATAATAGTGGCCCGTCGTGTCATGCAGTCGCTCAAGCAGATAGACACGACTCCCATCGGGCGATACGGCGTCGAGGTCAAAGTCGCCCGGCAATGAAAACGTCTTTACGAGTGTGCCTTTTTGCGTATCGACAAGTGCGAACGTAGTCTTGCCATCCGTCTGTTCCAACTGTCGTAGTGCCAACCAATGACCATCTGATGAAAGAACAGATTTCGTGTAATCACTCCCAATTGTAGAATACGTCCCAGGAATTGTGAGATTACGAATAATTGTCCCACTTTGTGTATTTGTAACCGTGGTTTTCGTCTGTCCATGTTGAGGAATAGCCGTATAAATGTGCTGATGATCTTGCGAGAACAATCCCGTTGGAAGCGATGTCGATAGATTTGTTCCTGGATGGAAAGAGACAATGCGTTGTCCTCCAGTACTTGTGGACATAGAGCCATCAAGTACGTGAAGCATTTCCCCTTGTGGTATGCCAAATGACGCTAACTGTGTATTGCTCCCTGATTGTGACGAACCACATGCGGTAAGAGCAAGAAGTAATCCGCAGAGGAGCATTGTGAGTAAAGGTACATGACGCATGGCTTGAACCTCCCATGTCTTTTGCAAGCACAGGCACATTTTTATGCGTATGCTTTATGGTAACATATTCTTACGTATGTTGTACCTTGCAAGGCTGAATCGCACCTGAAAATAGGAATGGAGACCCAACGAAAAGGGACGCAACATGTAAGCTTCTGTGAGTGCTATACTACCGTTTGTAGCACGTTCTGTTCTCGAACGTACAACAACCAACGACGTTTGTAAAAGCTGTCTTCGTAGAAAGAAGGGAACACATATGAATGTAACCGAACAATTAGAGACTGCCCATCTGCTGGTCATTCAAACTGTCGATAATTTACCCGAACTCGAATGGGATATGCCCATGAGCGACAGCGGCTGGACGGTAAAGGATACTATTGCGCATATTACCTCATATACACATCTCGTGGCGGATATGTGTCATGTGGTTTTGAAGGATGCATCTTCCACTCCCTCTATTACACAATATATTCAGCAGGGTACTGAGTTCAATCAGACACAAGTTGCCGCACGTAGTAACCATACGGCACAGCAAGTCATCGACGAGTTCGAGGAGGTGCAGGCAGAAGCTTCAGGACTGCTGGCGAGTATACCTGCCGAGACTATCGAGAAAAAAGGTACGATAGCTGGACGCGGGGAGCGTAGCCTGAGTGACTCGGTAAGTGCTTTAAGTGCGCATATCCAGCGTCACTGTGACGAGATTACAGCATTTCGTAATCGTGAGAAGCAATAGCAAAGGGGAGATTATCATGAAAGCGGTATTGTGCAAAAGCTATGGACCACCAGAGCAACTCGTGCTTGAGGATGTGCCTGCACTGACACCTGCTAAAGGGCAGGTCGTGCTCGATGTAAAAGCGTGTGGCGTCAATTTTCCTGATACGCTTATTATTCAGGGCAAATATCAGTTCAAGCCAGAGATGCCTTTTTCACCAGGGGGTGAGGTTGCGGGTGTCGTCAAATCCGTTGGTGAGGGCGTCGA
>CAXTWV010000363.1:0-4991 GCA_964248005.1 uncultured Ktedonobacteraceae bacterium
GATGACGAAAGAATTGGGCTACTCACACTTTGCAGCTCAGGGTGGCGATTGGGGTGGTGCTGTAACGGAACAACTTGCGATTGCCCATCCAGATGTATTGCTCGGTTTTCATCTGAACAATATACCCTATCAACATTTGTTCGCGAGAGTAGACAACCTCTCGCAGGACGAGAAAACGTATCTGGCCGCAGTTGGTCCCTGGCAAATGCAAGAAAGTGCTTATGCAGCAATCCAGGGGAGTAAACCACAAACGCTTGGCTATGGGCTGAACGATTCTCCGGTTGGCCTCGCAGGGTGGATTGTGGAGAAATTTCGTGCGTGGAGTGATTGTGCAGGGAACGTGGAAAAGCGTTTTACGAAAGACGAGTTGCTTACGACGATCACGCTCTACTGGGTGACAGAGACCATCAATTCCGCAAATCGTCTTTATTATGAAGCAACGCATAACACTACGCCTCCGAACACTACAGGAAAAAGTAATGTTCCGGCGGCGATAGCACGATTTCCGCAAGATATTCTGCCCGCTCCGCGTGAGTGGTCGGAGCGTTGGTTCAACGTACAGCAATGCCACGCGGTGGACACTTTGCCGCGCTAGAGGAACCTGAACTGCTGGCGCAGGATATCCGAACATTCTTTCATGACCTTAAAGCGAAACAGTAGCAGGAGGTTTATTAGTTATGACGCGCATGGACATTGCATACCAGAGACTACACAATCAACTTATCACTCAACACACGTTTGACAAACCTGTTGATGTTGTACAGTGGCTGGGTGCTGTCCAGGCTCAGGATTTTGCGGCTGCGAAATCAGTATCTAGCATCAAAACAGAGAGATGGGCTATAATCTACAGACACGACAGATCACCGTAGACTGTTTCTCTTGGAGACGACGCTCATGCAGCAGAGTTTGCTCTTTCGACCACTTTCCTTAGGACCACGCGAGGCTCGTAACCGTATCATTTTTGGAAGCCATACCACGAACTTCGCACGAAATAATCTTCTCAGTCAACAACATGCGGACTACTATGCGGCGCGTGCTGAAGGTGGTGCTAGCATCGTTGTGGTTGAAGAACACATCGTACATCCCTCTGATGTACCATACGAACGGGCCGTGCTTGGCTATTTACCAGGGACCTCACAAGCACTTACAACGGTTGTGGAGCGTGTTCATGCTCATAACTCACTTGCACTTGTGCAGTTAAACCATAATGGACAACAATCCACTAGTGACCATACACAACGCGAAATGTGGGCACCTTCTCCCGTTCCAAATGTCTCATCACGCGAAGTGCCTAAAGCGATGGAACAGGCAGATATAGATGCGGTTATCGCCGGCTTTGCTCAGGTCGCTCGCGCTACAGTGCAAGGAGGAGCAGATGGCGTTGAACTACAAGTAAGCGATACCTCGTTATTACGCCAATTCCTCTCGCCTCTGACAAATTCACGTAGTGATAGCTATGGTGGTTCACTCGAAAATCGGATGCGCTTCCTACAGGAAACCATCGAAGCTGTCACCTCAGCCCTTGGTCCAAATGCTATCTTAGGATTGCGTTTTTGTGGTGATGAGCTAGCACCATGGGCCGGACTGACACCAGAGCAAGCACTAGAAATTGCACGTATTCTTGTCGCCACGCATCGTATCGACTATATGACAATCACAATGGGCAGTATTCTCAGTTCGCACATGTTTCCCTTTCAAGCGACAATGCATGTTGCTCCTGGCTACGCTGTTCATCTGGCGGCAGCAATGAAAGCAGTGGTCAACATTCCTATTTTCACGGCTGGACGTATTATGAGCACAGCACAGGCTGAGAGGATTTTAGCGGAGGGGCAAGCTGACGGGGTTGAGATGATTCGTCCATTGATTGCTGATCCTGACCTACCACGTCTCTCACAATCAGGACAAGCAGAGCGTGTGCGTCCCTGTATTGCCTGTAATCAAGGCTGTCAGGTACGGAGTACAATGAATGTCACTCTCGGCTGCAATGTCAATCCTGATATCATACATACGCAACACGTATCAACTACAATACCTACACGTCCCAGGACAACGAAACCCTCCATTTGTATTATCGGCGGTGGGCCAGCCGGACTAGAGGCAGCGCGTACAGCCGCCTTACGTGGACGCTCGGTTGTGCTCTATGAGCGTTCGCACATACTTGGTGGTACAGTAGCACTCGCGGCAAAGGGACCAGGACGCACGGAACTACAACGCATCACTGAGTATTTACAGGCAGAGATTGAAAAGTTAGGGGTCGAGATACATACAGGCGTTGAAGTTACTGCTGACATGATTATGGAGCAACGTTTCAACACCGTCATTGTCGCAACGGGCGCACATACAGGAGCGGGCTTACTGCCTCTACCGGGACATGACCTACCACACGTAACAGATGTACGCCGTATTCTAGCAGGAGAGACGATAGAGGGGCATAACGTTGTACTCATCGACGAAATGTCATCACATGGTGTGCTTTCTGTCGTCGAAATGCTGGCGACAGCAGGAAAGCATGTCGATGTGGTGACGGAAGATTGGTACGTAGGACGTGATCTTGTCGCGACAAACGACATTGTACAGTGGATGCAACGCACGATAGGGCAAGACGTGACGCATATACCACATACATCTGTTGTACGTATCGAGCCTGAACAGGTGATTGTGGCAGATAAATTCATAGAGAACGAACGTGCTATAGCGACCGACATAGTTGTGCTGGGAACATATGAACGTCCCTCACAAGACCTGTACTACGCACTGAAAGGCAAGGTATCGCGTCTCTTCCGTATTGGAGATTGTGTCGCGCCACGTCGTATCGAACAAGCGATTCTGGAAGGCCGACACGTCGGAGAACAGATATAAACCAGGAGGATTTTCATGGCAGGTCAGTATCAATATCTCTTCACACCTATCCGCATTGGTCAGACGGTCATTCCTAATCGCGTCGTATTTGCCGCGCACCTGACCAATCTTGCGGAGGAAAATCTCCCTGGTCCTCGGCTCACTGCATATTATGCGGAGCGTGCAAAAGGTGGCTGCGGTCTCATCATTACCGAAGAGCAATCGGTGCATCCGAGCGACTGGGCCTATCAGAAGCTTATTCACGGCTTCGACCCGCACGTTGTTGCCGGTTATAAACGTTTGACACGTGCGGTGCATGAGCATGGTACGCGCATCTTTGCGCAAATCAATCACAATGGAATGCAATGCAGTAGCATGTATTCACATCGCCCCGTGCTAGGGCCATCATCGTTGCCGGATCCGATACATCGAGAGATGTGTAAAGAACTTGAGCAAGAAGAGATCGCGGAGATTGTGCGTGGCTATGCCCTTGTCGCTCGTCATGTACGTGAGGGCGGCTTTGATGGTGCCGAGCTACAATCTTCGCACAGTTCGCTCATGCGTCAATTCTTCTCGCCCTATTATAATCGGCGTACCGACAACTATGGTGGCTCGCTAGAGAACCGCATGCGCTTTACACTCGAAGTCATTTCAGCGGTGCGTGCCGAGGTTGGACGCGACTTCACAATGGGCATTCGGCTTTGCGGCGATGAACTTATTCCGGCTGGTCTCACGCTGGACGATGTAAAAGAGATTGCCAAGCGGCTTGAGGCAACAGGCCAACTCGATTTCATCAACACCAGTATTGGCGAATTTCACAATCTCTACATGGTCGAAGGCTCAATGCATACACCACCAGGATACCAACTTTTTGTCTCAGCAGGTATTCGTGAGTCGGTGAAACTGCCCGTCTTCTGCACAGGACGTATCAAAGACCCGGTGCAGGCTGAGCGTATCCTGCGCGAGGGGCTAGCCGATATGGTTGATGTGGTGCGTGCGCAAATCTGCGATCCTGGCTTCACCCGTAAAGCACGCGAAGGGCGTACAGAGTCAATTCATCTCTGCATCTCCTGCAACCAATACTGTATCGGACGTATGGGCTTAAACTTGAGTCTTGGCTGCATTCAGACGCCCGCCACTGGCAACGAGCAACTCTTCCCAACTATTCCTGTGCCGACAAGAAACGTGGTACAACAGAGCAAGAAACCAATGGTGATGATTGTTGGCGGTGGACCTGCTGGAATGCAGGCCGCAAAAGTGGCGGCACAGCGCGGCTTTCGTGTGAAGTTGTATGAGAAATCACATGAGCTTGGTGGACAAATCAATCTGCTTGTGCGCGTTCCCAGTCGCGTTGAATTTGGCGACGCCTCACGTAATTTGCAACGCGAAATAGGCGAGGCAGGTGTCGAGGTACAGTTGCGAACAGAGGTAACAGCAGAAATGGTTGACCGCGAAAAGCCAGATGCTGTGATTCTTGCAACGGGTTCATTGCCTCTGTTACCACAGGTTCCTGGGGTAGACCTACCACATGTCGCCACCGTCTGGCAGGTACTGCAAGGTGAGAAGCAGATTCAACCTGGAGACAATGTACTGGTATTCGACCAGATGGGCTTTCATCAAGCAACAAGTACGGCTGAACTGTTGGCTGAAAAGGGCTGCAATGTAGAAATCGTGACCCCACAATTTTATGTTGGCGGTGATCTTAGCATCACGCTCGATATAGAATTATGGTATCGTCGCGCCCTCGCAAAAGGCATTCGGCTAACGCCCAATCACTTTCTAGCGAGTCTCGGCCCAAATAGCGCAACAATTATGAACAACTATACAGGACAACCACGCCAGATCGAAGTTATTGCACTAGCAGTGATGGCGACTCCGCAAAGCGCGAATGACACGCTTTATCATCAGCTTGTCGGCAAGGTTCAACAATTGTACCGTATTGGTGACTGTATGGCTCCACGTCGTGTTGAGAACGCTATTCTTGATGGTGAGCGTGCAGCACGCGCATTAAGTTTGACATCTACGACAGCACGTTTGGTCGTTGAGGCACATATGTAGCAATGATATTGAAACGGAATATGCTGTAGGGGCTTTAATTATGCTCTTTAACAAATTAGTACGGATATGGTATCCTAAAAGAAAACGCATTTTAG
>CAXTWV010000364.1:0-4955 GCA_964248005.1 uncultured Ktedonobacteraceae bacterium
CGCGAAATCTTACGCGAAGTGTAACACAGTGCGTCATGCTTGTAAATGGCCCGAATTGGCGGGTCTCCTGCTTTCGGCAAACGGCTACAATGAATTAGACATCAAGTAATTCCTCTTCTATCTGTTGCCATATCTGCTGCTCGGCTTGTTGCAGAGTACGTGGTTTCTCAATAGCCGAGTTTCTCATTACTTGGCTGACACGTTTACGGAACGTACTGATGTAATCTTGTTGCTTCTTATCTGCTGGCATGGGACGTAAATCGAGTGCTTCAAATGGATAGAACTGCTCATGCGTGAATGCGAGCGCGAAGAGTTCCGCGCAATGTTCAATCAATTGTTGCTGCTGCACCGAGAAGTAGTTGGGCTGTGTGCTTGAGACCAGTAAACAGCCAGCAACACGGTTTGTGTAGAGAATTGGGCATGCAACAGCACTGCATTCCTCGCCAATTCCTAGCATACGGGGGTAGATGGAACGCTCTTCCGAGAAATTGTATACAACTTTTGTATGTAAAGATGTGAGCGCGGCACCTGCTAGCGATTCCGCGCCAAGAAATACACTTTGATGTTGCGTATAGTTATCCGGTGTACTGCTACTTTCCCGTATAATTTCGTGTAGACTATGTATTTTCCCTGTATGTGTGGGCGCCATACATTGCACCACCAAAATTTCTATCGCACCTTCCCCGGTCACTAAATGCGCAAGTGCATGTTGAAGAATACGCTGTGAGATTGACCAGAAGAGTAATGTCGGATGCGCTGTCGTATAGGCATTCAGTACACTTGTATACAGTGATAATGAAACACTACTATGCTCCTCTACGGCTAACTCGATGCTTACTTCGTTCCGTAACATCTCTGTGAGTTCTGCTTGATGAGAAGGTAAAAGGGAAAGTAGTTTTTGTAGTGAGCTTTTGTGGGGAGAGGATTCGTTATTTACCCAACGTGTCAAGGTAAGTGGATTCACCCCTAATTGGTTTGCAACTCGTTTTCGCTCTTCTGGTGTTCTAATTTGTATGCCAAGTTGTTCGCGCCATGTTGATGCTACCAGTGTAGGCTGGTTTTGCTTACTCCGCTTCATACCTACTTCTTTTCTTTCCTGTAAATTCTACGGAATTCTTGCGAATTTACGAATTATTATATATAGGAAGAAATTTGAGTAGGTTTCGGGTAAAAAGAATGGCAATAATTGCACATGATTGGGATACATCACTCGCGCAATAAATTACGCCTCAGACGTGATAAATCGGTCCCTACAACCATTCCTCCACAATTCCTTTGGCCTGTTGCATCATGCTATCCCCGTTGCCTCTGTCAATCCACACGATGCGCTTGTCGCGGCGAAACCATGTCAGTTGCCGACGGGTAAAATCGTGGATAGCGTATTTCAGGCGTTCAACCATCTGCTCTTCGCTTCCGAACTCGCCACGAAGCCAACGGTCTATGAAACGATACTCAAGCCCCAATGCCTCTAAGCGTTCATGACTGATGCCTGCATCAAGCAAGCCTTGTACCTCTTGCACCATACCTTGTTGCATACGCTCGTCAACGCGTGCATCGATGCGCCTGTACAGTTCTTCTCTAGGCCATTGTATCCCTAGGAGAAGGCTGCGATACAGTGGATGAGCGAGGCCGCGTTGTTCTGAAAATGGTTTGCCTGTGACAATGCATACTTCTAACGCGCGAATGACACGACGCGGATTGTTGCGATCAATCGTGGCGAAACTCCGCGGATCACGCGCTTGAAGTTCTTGCAAAAGATCAGATAATGGGCGTTGTTCTAGTTGGGCGCGTAGTTCTGGTTGTGGTGCGACCTGTGGCATGTCCAGGTTGTCAACAACGGCTTGAATGTAGTGGGGTGAGCCACCGACGAGAAAAGGTATATGTTGACGTGCTAAGATAGCCTGAATCACAGCATTAGCAACATGTTGAAATTGTGACACTGTGTAGATCTCGCCTGGTTCAACAATATCTAAAAGGTGATGCGGCACCAGTGCTTGCTCTTCTTGTGTCACCTTGGCGGTGCCAATATCCAGACCGCGATAGACCTGACGCGAATCAGCGGAGATAATTTCACCACGAAAGCGTTGTGCTAGCGCGATGCCAAGCGTACTCTTGCCTGACGCCGTAGGACCAAGCACAACGATGAAAGGCGGCTTCGTGTCTATCATGGTGTTTTCTGTTGTCCATGTCGAAGCAGTTGATCGACGCGCAACACTAACCCTGCACCTACCGCGATACCCAGGATAATTCCAAAGGGGGTCAGGCAACCAAACGCGAACCCCGATGTCAGGAAGAAGCCGAGCACACCACCAAGGACTGCCGCCGCTCCAATAACAAACTTACGCTGATGTCCTAGTGCCCAGCCAGCACCATCAAGAATGTAGTCACTGAGTTTTGGGGTCGTGCCGAGTGTCGCTCCAAGAGCTGTGATAAAGAGTAGTATACTGAATTGGAGCTTTGGTGAACCACCGTGTATGCCAAGTTGCCAGATAATCTCGACAAGGGCAAGTAAGACAAGCGCACTACCCATGCCTGTACAGGCACGATTGATGATATCATGAATGGTCCAGTTACGGTTCCAATACACCAGCAATGAGCCGAGTGTAGCCGTTGGGACAAGCAAAGGAAGCAACAAGATAAACCATGGACTGGGTGGTAGTGCTACATGGACCAGAGGTGTGAGCAGTGTATAGCATAAACTCGCAACCATACAGGCCGCGACAAAGGCAAAGATATACTGCATCCATGTGCGCTGTTTCACACTGGCTTGCAAGGGGTCCCAACCTTGCGATGTCGTACTATTCGCGCTTTGAGTCGTTGGAGTACCATATTTCATTTTGTACTCGGTGTCGCGTAGTGTCGCGGCTTGTGGCAAACCTGTTTTTGGGGCGATTCTTTGCGGCGTTGCGACCTGTACGACCTGCACCTGTCCTTGCCGTATCGCGGGTCCTTTGCCTGTAACGGGAAGCCCACCCATCGTCAGCGCGTCTTCATCCTCGTCGTCATCGTTCAGGTCGGCACCAATCGTTTTACCACCACCACGTCGCCAATTCTCTTGTATGCCAAGACTAAGCACATCAACCTCAATCGCGACGAGAATATCTATCTCCTCATCCTCCGGCGAGACAAGAATAGTGCCTGTATAATGTGTTAAGCCAGGGAGTTGTGTACTATTGATACGCACATTGACGCGCGTACTCATGCCATCGAACAGCGTTTGGTCTACCACAATCCACGGCTCAGTCGCGCGAATAATGCCGCGCACATGTGAGCCTTGATTACCTGTAATGGTGAAGGTAAGTGGTGCTGAAACGCCTGGATAGACCTCGCCGAAGTCAATCGTTCTCGGTTGTACTAGTACGTTTGAACGTGGAACTCGTGAGAACCAGCCCCGACCAGGAACAGCTGGGATACTGGGGGCGGTGCTTGGTTCCACTTTTCCTGATTTGCCATTGGTAGCAGGCGGTGTTACTGGACGAATACGGGCATTGGGACCCATGACTGTACGCAGGAATTGTTCAACGGCTTCTTGTGGGTCATCGACCGTGGTACGAATTTGACGCGCCGCGCGTGCGAGACTCTCCTCACCCAGTTCGCGTAGCCATGACTCGATTTCGCCCGATGCGAGATAATCGGACGCCTCTTCTGGATGGCGGGCGCACAGGTCCGCGAGTTCCTGTGGTGTCGTCGCCTGATCGCCATTGTCGAATACAAAGGTTCCGACGCCTAGCAATGCACGGCGGAATGCCGCGACGTTTTGATAGCGTTCCGCGGCTTCCAGTGCCGTCGCCTTTTCGAGGGCGCGTGCCACACTAGGCGAAATGCGCGAATTGATGCTACGCACATCTTTCAGACCAAAGCCCGTTTCCGAGAGGGTATTTGTGAGCAATTGGAAGATCGTCATGGCGAGCGAATAGATATCGGCGCGTTCGTCCGTTTGTGCCTTGCCATATTGCTCTGGCGGCGCGAAGCCGGGTGTACCGAGCAATTGTGTATCTACCGCACTGCTAGGACGGAAGAAGCGTGCGATACCGAAGTCAATCAATTTAATGCGTCCAGTGCGCATCAGCATGATATTACCGGGCTTCATATCGCGGAAAATAATGGGTGGATTTTGGTTATGTAAATATTCTAATACATCGCACAGTTGCCTTGCCCAGCCAAGCACACGGCGTTCTGGGAAGGGACCGCCATTGCGCTCTAGTAAGTCTTCGAGCGTCGAGCCATCGACGTATTCCATGACCATAAAGTAGCGCTGGCCCTCAGTAAAGAAGCCAGTGAAGGACGGTAGATTTGGATGGTTCAGGCCCCAGAGCATTTTCGCTTCATCCTTGAAGTTCTGGATCGCCTGCTGCCGCTCATCCTGCGGCACCATGGAGAGGCTCATCTCTTTTACCGCACATATCGTTTGTCGCTTCAGGTCGCGTGCTTTGTAGACTGCGCCCATACCGCCCTGTCCAACCGTGCCCATGAGCATATAGCGTTTGTGGAGCAGGGTGCGACCGAGATGCCCTGTCTGTGTGTTCGGTTGCCCACTTTGCTGACTGATGACGACCCCCCAAATATCTCTTCTATAGCTAGTATATGGTGTGTATGTGCGCATTCCAGTATAACATACGGTCTATAGTACATACTACCTATATTGGAACTGTTGTTCATATCGCTTTTCGCTACTATCGTGCCACAAATCCTAAAAGTCAGAACAAAAAAGAAAATACCGCTCTGTCTGTATAGACGCAAGATGCCGCATATTCTATAAAACGGGTGAGTATATGATTACTAGCATGTACTTGTAAAAAAAGGCGTTATAAGGATAGAGTCAGAGCGTGCTTTCTCTCCACCTTCTAATAAGTACGTTCAAAGGGGCATTTAAGTGGCAAGATTGATGGAAAATTGTATTCTTCGTTTCCACAAGCTACAACAGAAGATGTTCGCTATCTAATTGCACTAGTAGA
>CAXTWV010000365.1:0-4926 GCA_964248005.1 uncultured Ktedonobacteraceae bacterium
GCGAGCGGAAACAAGGTCGATACATCCTGTTTAGAAGGTCATTTTGCCTCGGACAAGCAGGTCGAGTTGAGCAAGGCACTTCTCAAGGGCATCGGCTATGAATTCGACTATGGTGCTATTGCGCAGTCGCCACATCCGTTCACAACCAGTGTTGGCTCTCCTTTCGATGTGCGTGTCACCATTCGCACCAATGAAAAACTGCTACAGCAGTCTGTTATGGCTGCCATTCACGAAGGTGGGCACGCTTTGTACGAGCAGGGCAGCGCACATACGCTGGTCAACACACCCGTTGCTGGTGGCACTTCGCTCGGCATTCACGAGTCACAGTCGCGCCTATGGGAAAACGCGATTGGCCGCTCGGTCCCGTACTGGCAAGGACAATTCAAACTGGTGCAGAACGTCTTTCCAGAGCAGTTCTCTAATGTTGACGCTGCGACCTTTGCACGCGCCCTCAATCATGTCGAGCCAAGCCTGATTCGTGTCGAGGCCGATGAGGTGACGTACAATCTGCACATCATCATCCGCTTCGAGCTGGAGAAAGAGATGATCAATGGCAACGTGGCCGTTGAGTCTCTGCCGCGCATGTGGAACGAAAAATATCAGGAATATCTTGGTATTCAATACGCGGCACAAAGCACTGCCAAACTTTGATGAACTCTTGACGCAGGGCAATACCACGCCCATCCTCGACTGGTTACGTGAGCACATGTACAACGTCGGCGCGATCTACCGTCCCGACGAACTGATGCAACGCGTCACCGGCGAAACGCTCAACCCTGACTACTTCACGAACTACTTAGTTGGTAAGTTCGAGAAGATATATGGGTTAACAAAATAAAAACATGGTCCTTCAATAAACCGTTAGGGTATGAAAGGACAAGTTTTTTTTTTTTTAAATAAAAAATGCGGGGCCTGGTTTTAACTAGGTTTTTATTCACCCTCCAACGCTTTTACCTACTTACTGCTTATCATGCATTGCAGAAAACAAACGCTCAGGAGTGATTGGAAGTTGTGTAGCACGCACTCCTACAGCATCGTAAATCGCATTTGCAATCGTCGCAGCCACAGGTACAACAGGAGGTTCGCCAACGCCTTTCGCCCCAAATGGTCCAAGGTCAGAAGGCACCTGAACGAGCAGGGGTGTGATAGTTGGGACATCTTTGCTTAGAGGAAGTGCGTAGTCCATCAGGGTTGAGGTCAGCAACTGACCCTCAGCATCGTGGACAAGGCCCTCGAAGAGTGCCCAACCAATACCTTGCGTCACACCACCATGAATTTGTCCCTCGACCTCTGCTGGATTGATTGCAAAACCAACATCCTGTGCCGCAACATAGTCAAGGACACGCACCTCGCCAGTTTCTGGGTCCACCGCGACTTTCGCAAGATGCGCAGCGTACATGGGCGAACTTACTTTATTCGCGGCACGACCACGACCATAGACTGGCTCAAAACGTCCAGCGTAACGCATCGCAGACCCTGCGATTTTTCTCAGTTCGACATTTTTACTGGGAACACCCTTCACAGACACTTTGCCATCGGTGAGTTCCAAATCTTCCGGCGCTGCTTCAAGCATCTCACTCGCGATATCGAGAATTTGCTTACGTGTATCGCGTGCGGCATTCAGCACAGCGGCACCCATAGCATACGTCGTCTTGCTCCCACCTGTACCGCCGCTATACGGCATGGTATCCGTGCTATCATGTCCAACACGCACGGAATCTGAAGATGTTCCCAGTACATCGGCGGCAATCAGAGCCATTGATGTATCAGAACCTGTAAGGTCAACGGTACCAACAACAACGGTAAACGTACCGTCTTTTTCGAGGCGACAGGCTGCCGCTGTTGGCTCTGTGCCACCGGGCCAACCGCCCGCAGCAAGACCAATACCGACCTTCCACCCTTTGAGATGCTCTGGCGATACCTTTTGCGCTTGTCTGTTGACCCACAGTGGATGCTTTTGAACCGCATCAAGGCATTCAAGGAGTCCAATACGAGGCCAACCATCAGGTCTTCCAGCGGAGCGATCACCCGCTTGCAAGGCGTTTTTCTTGCGAAACTCGATAGCATCTATCTGAAGAGACCGACATAGTTCCGCAACAGTTGACTCTAACGCAAATGTTGCTTGCGGTGCATTAGGAGCACGATACGCACCGACGCTGACTTTATTGGTTAATACTTCATAGGCACGAATATCCACGTTGGGACAACGATAGCTACTTGAGAGAATGAATGCACCAAGACCTGCTGAAGCACCTGGATACGCACCTGCGTCAAAGATAGCTCTTGCTTGCAAAGCAACCAACGTACCATCATTCTTCGCGCCAAGTTTCAGTGTGATCACGGATTGTGGTGCTGGATTTCCGGCGAACAAATCTTCTTGTCGCGTATAGACGAGACGCACAGGCTTACGAATGGCAAAAGCGGCAGCGGCTGCGAGTGGCTCAATCAGGCCAAATTTTCCACCAAAGGCACCACCTATCGGCACCGACTCGACACGAACCTGATGATCTGAAAGATTCAGTGCCTCCGAAATATCTTCACGAACACCAAACATTCCCTGTGAACTAGCCCATACAGACATTTGGTGTCCCGCCGAACTTGGTACAACAGTGATTGACTGAGGTTCCATGTAGGATTGATGCACAGAACTAGTCTTATACGAGTGCTCTACAATAACATCGGCCTCCCGTAAGCCCGCTTCGATATCACCAAACTTGAGATGCGTCTTATCGCTGACGTTTTTCGAGAGATCCTCTTCCTGCTCCTCTATAACCTCTCCACTCGCTACCGCTGCATGTGCGCCACCACCAGCAATCTCCGATACTTCGTTTTCAACACGAGAACGTGCGAGTGGCGCATCAACGGCAAGGGCTGCAACAGGATCGATGATAACAGGTAGAGGTTCGTAGTCAACATCGACTGCCGCGGCACCATCCTGGGCCGCGGCCTCTGTTTCCGCAAGGACAATGGCAACGGGATGCCCACACCAGTACACTTCATCCTGTGCAAGTGGGGCTTGCGAACGAGAGGTACTATTTGCATGGGCCATACTGAGCGTCTTCGCTGTGTACACGACTACCACTCCCGGCACTTCGAGAGCCGAAGCGGTGTCGATAGACAGGATACGGGCGTGGGCATAAGGGCTTAGCACAAGTCGTGCATGTAAAAGACCAACGAATGGAAGATCACCAGCGTAGCGTGTTCGTCCAGTTATTTTATCTAACGCATCTTGGCGTCGTGTAGGTTTGCCCACAGTACGATGTTGCGTTGTCGTAGAATCAAACGTTTGTGTCATGAGAAATATTACTCCAATGGAAGGTAACTATAATTTTCGTGCGAGAATAACACCTGTATTTAAGCCAACTGTGTGTAATCCTCCGAAAAATCGTGCGTGCTCGATTTTTACGCACCTATCTTCGACATATTCTAGCCCTGCCGCTTGCGCTTTTTTGCCTGTTTCTTCGTTGCGCACACCAAGTTGCAACCAGAGCACTTTTGCCCCGATTGCGATAGCCTCGTCAGCAATGGGAGGTGTGTCTTCTGCTTTGCGAAACACATCGACGATCTCGATTTGCTCGCCTGCATTTTTTGCCTCGGTCAACGATGCATATACACGTTTGCCTAGCAACATTTTTCCTGCATAGCGCGGATTTATGGGAATGATATCATAGCCTTCTGCTTGCATGTAGATAGCGACAAAATGGCTGGGCCGATAGGGATCGGCAGAGACGCCAACGATAGCAATATGCTTATACTGTTGCAACAGCTTTAACCGATCATGCATATCAGGTATATTTGTGGTCATAGGAATTCCTTGCTGTAGTCAATGCGTACTGTCTTCTTACATATGTTATACCACACCTTGCCCTTGACCAAAGGCTTTTTTGCGAACAGCGCATTCAAGCAGAAATGCACTTTCTGCCTATTTGCTTAATCTCTTCCATTATAAAGCTAGAGTAATCTGTTTTTCCCTAAGTGTCGTAGGATTATACAAGAAGTTATGCTATGAAGTTTATCTGGCTGGGGATGGCGCAGTACTTCTATTATGCATGATTTCTCTATTTGCTTTATACAATCTACTCGTATTCTTTTTAACATCTGATTCTCATTGTTCGGCATGGTAATTCCTGTCTATGCTATGATTAGCAATAGAAAGACAGCATATATGTTTCTTGATATGCGATCTTATAAAAAAATATAAAGATGAGAGTATATCGTATTCATGAAGAAAATTCTGTATTTGGATTGTCACTCTGGTATCAGTGGTGATATGTTTCTTAGCGCAATGCTTGACGCAAGACTTCCCTTTGAGGTATTGAAAGAAGCACTGGCGGGATTGCCGCTCCAAGGCTATCAGCTTGCGTTTGAGCCTTTTCATGACAAAGGGATACGTGGTTCGCGGTTTCATGTGATAACGACAGAGCAAGAGCAACCAACACGTCATCTCTCAGACATTGTAGGATTTCTACAGGCATCACATTTAGCAGAAGCAGTGCGAGATACTGCTATTGCAATTTTTCATACACTTGGCGAGGCAGAGGCTACGGTACATGGCATACCGCTTGAAGAGGTTCACTTTCATGAAGTTGGTGCCATTGATGCCATCATCGACATCACTGGTGCAGCTATTGCTCTGCATACGATGAATATTGAGCAAGTATATGCTTCACCGCTTCCATTTACAAGGGGACATATGCGAATGTCTCATGGATTGATGCCTCTACCAGCACCGGCAACACTAGAAATTTTACGCCGCGTCAAGGCACCGTGGGTGCCATGCCCTATCGAGGGCGAGTTAGTAACTCCAACGGGTGCTGCTATTCTCGCAACACTTGCCCGTTTTGAAACACCTGCCATGACGATTGAGCAAATTGGCTATGGCTTCGGACAGAAGAAAATAGCATGGCCTAATTGTGTCAGAGCCTG
>CAXTWV010000366.1:0-4890 GCA_964248005.1 uncultured Ktedonobacteraceae bacterium
CGTTGGGTAAGTTTACGCGTCTTATTGCCGATAGACTTCACCTGATCTTGTGAAATCTGTTGGCCCTGATTGATCTGTTCGATTGCGGCCTGCGTTTCGGGGTCGAGCACACGTGTCACGTTCGGGGCAAGCCTTGTCGTTGCCTTGCCTGTACGCTTGTACTCGTCCAGCACGCGTGTCACAAGACGATTAGCGTTCGCTTTTTCCGCAAAGTTCATAACGGTGGCATTGACCTGTGCAGCCTCGTTCGCGTCGGTGGTGAAAGTCACTTTGATATCATCACGGATGCGCTCGCTCATAATTCCCGCCACTGGTACATCGTAGGAAAGCTCGGCTTGCGCGATACGGAAGAGACCAGCAGGACGTGGGTCAATCATCAACTCTACAAGCACTGATTGTGCATTGTCCTTTTCCAGGTCGCCAAGCGAAATCACCACTTGACGGTCAGACAGACTTGACTGGTCAACGTCACGAATAAGCGGCAGGACTTTGACAGCCTTACGTGGTGAAACGCCTGCGGGCAAGCGGAGCGTCAATGTGGCATTACGCACCGCGACCGCGACCGCGCTCTGTAACTGCTGTTGGAAAATGGTCATAGCATCGGAAGCACTTCTGATAAACTCGGCAGGTGTGCCACCACTGAGTTGTCCAATGTCATCAAGCAAGCTCTCGTCCCAGTCAGAACCAATGCCTAAAGGATTGATCGCGATATTAGCGGCGGCGGCATCACGGGCAAGTTGGCGGCAACGATCCGTATCACCATAGGTGACACCATCAGTGAGCAAAATCATACGGTTGATAGCATTTGGAATATTCCAACGCCGTAACTCGCCGAGTCCCTGAATCATACCGAGTGACATCGTGGTGCCACCTGCATCCGGTATGCGATCAATCGCGGCCTTCATTCCTATTGGATCGTTTGCTGGCATCGAGGGAATAATCACCTGCGCGGTATCGTCAAAGATCACGACGGAAATGTAGTCCGTTGGCTCCAGGCGGTCGATCACCATCTTTACCGCTTCTTTGACGTTCTTGAGTTTCGCGCCCCTCATAGAACCTGAATGGTCGAGTACCAGTGCAAAGTTCAATGGCATACGCACTTGTGCCATCATCGCTGTTGGCTTGGCTTCTATCAGTGCATATGCGATCTGGCTTCCACCAGTAACAGGCATGAAATCTTTTCCTAGCTGATGAGCTAGTGTTACCTCTCCGGGCATAGTAGTAAAGGCTCCTTTCGCTTCGGTTCGCCCTAGTATATCATATTAACGCACGAACACGATGACCGCACTTACGTTGTCTTCGCCGCCATTTGCATTAGCAGCCTCGATCAACTGTGTACAAGCGATCTGTGGATCGTGTGCATTCTTCAAAATGTCTGTAATCTGTGGGTTACGCACCATCTCCCATAGGCCATCTGAACAACTAAGCAGAATATCGCCGGGGAGAAGTTGCTGTTTGAAATCATCCACCTGCACATTCATCTTGTCGCCCAGACTACGGAAAATCTGGCTACGTTGCGGATGCGTATATACATCGTCTGGCTCGATCAAACCGCCCGCTAATAACTGTGCCACTAAGGAATGATCATTGGTCAGTTGGTACAGTGTATCTTCGCGCAACATATAGGTGCGGCTATCACCCACATTAATAATAAACGCAGTATCACCCACAATCATAAAACCAGTGATGGTTGATCCCATATCAGTCTTATCATGCTGATTCGTTTGCACCAGTACATTGTTCGCCTCTTCGACGGCTCCCTTGAACACGCCAATCAGCGCATCCTCTTCCACAGGAGTAACGGATGCAGTCAATCCGCCACTCTTTTCTGCATCTAATGGTGGCAAAAGCAGTTCTCGCACCAGCTTGTCGGAGATAACATTGATCGTCATACGACTCGCGCCCTGACCATTATCATGACCACCCATACCGTCAGCAATGATAAACACGCCAACAGGGGTTGCCTGTGACTCGTGAACACGTTGGAATTGCAATACGAGCGTACTGTCTTCATTTGGTTCGCTCCGTCGCACATTTCCTGCATCGGAGTCACCAGCCGCTAACAAATGCGCTCCATTGGGAAAGGCTATTTGCGCGGCATGCTGTTGCTCGATCACATACGTTTTGCCCTGCTCGACAAACGTGTTCGCGATGGTGCCTTGTAACACATGTGCATCTGAGTTATTACTTGCATTTGCCGCATACTCGTGCATTAGATAACTGGCATTAAGCAATTCCGCTCCACAGTCGATACAGAACTCATCGCCCTCGGCATTCTCCTGCGACCCACAGTTCCAGCACTGCTGATAGCCCTGATGGTCTGTCACCTGATACACATGCTCCTGCTCGTCCGCGTGCAACACCTGCATCACCTCATAACGCCCTGCTACAAGAGTGCCGACAGCAAGTTCGGACGAGGTGTCCCCTGTAGGGACCGATTCATCGCGTCCTTCTGCCCCTTCGTCTGTAGGGACCGATGTATCACGTCCTTCTTCGGCATCACTTGTAGAGACCGATATATCTTGTCCTTCTGCACCATCAATGGCAAAATTGGGTGACGCCGAAGAAGGACGTGATACATCGGTCCCTACAGGTGTCTGTGAAACATCCTGTGACGCAACAGCTTCCTGCACAGGAGGTGTTACCGAGGCAGGTGGTGCTGCGGCCTGTTCCGCGTATGATGATACGTTTGGATCACTTCCTGAGGCCGCTACCTGCGCTTCTGATGGCGGTGGTGGTGGAATTTGCACTGGCTCTGCCACGTCTCCATTTTGCAACATCATCACTGTTGGCATATCCGCAACATCTGTGTGTATATCAGAGGAATCGATATGCCCTGCTGGTACTTGTTGTGCAGTAGAAGATGAGGCGGTTTCTTCGTTGGTAGTAGGACGCGCTGAAGCGGTCCCTACAGGTTGTAACGAATCAGAGGCCACAGGATGTGATACATCTGTTCCTGCGGGGTGCCCTGCTTCTTGTTGCCAACGACGTGATTGAAATGCTACCATTTCTTGCGGTGAGAGTATTTGTGTGGGTGCAAGACTGATATCATCTTCTGGCAGCGTTGTGTCTTGCGTCGATTGAGCTGGTGCAACCGTTTCTGGTTGAACTACAACCTCTACCGCCTGTGCTTCCTGTGGTGGTGCTTCATTAATACTACTTACGGGTGCAGGTGCTACCTCGTTGATACTCGCAGCAGAGGCAGGAGCAGTCTCTTGAGCATTGGTAGCATTCTGCATATCGGCTGGATGTGTAGTATCATGACTCGCGGCAATATCCTCTGGTGTAAACGAATAACCGCATACTTTACAAAACTTGGCATTGTCTCGATTTTGTGTATTACATTTGGGACAGAGCATCGCTGCCCTCCTTCAGTTCGTTTATAATTGTTTTTGTAGCCTGAGTGCTTCAGCATTGGTTGGGTCGCGTTGCAGCGTCTCATTGACCAATTGCCGTGCCTCACCTTTTTTGTTCATTTTGAGATAACAGGTCGCCATTGCGCTATAGACATCAGACACATAGGGGCTAAGCTGACGTGCTTGCTCCAACGCGCTCAAGCCGAGATTCCATTCGCGCTGCTTCATATGGGCACGCCCCAACTCGTACCAGCCCTCCCACAACATCGGGTCTTCCTGCGTCGCCTGCCGCAACGTACTGATAGCAGAGGCATTCTGCTTTGTCTCGATATAGAGTCTGCCAATAGCTATCAAGAGTAACGTGTGTTTAGGATTAATTTTCAGACCATCCAGGAAACGTGCCTCGGCCTCGCGATAGTAACCCTGATCCATTGCCAATAGCCCAAGTTGGTAATAGATTGCCGGGTCCTGTGGCGCGAGTCCCAACGCCTTCGTAAATGCATCCGTCGCTTGCTTATACAGTCCTAAATCACGATAACACAACCCTACTTGAAAGTAGACATCAACTGCATCAGACTTGAGACGAAGCGCATCCTCGAATTGCTCAGCCGCGAACTTCATATTCTCGGTGAAGAGTCGCTTATCCGTATCTTTGACCGATTGCCCATACTGTCGATACGCACGACCGAGATTATAGAGGACATCATAGGAAGAACCGCCTAGTCGCTGTGCCTCACGGAACTGCTGAATCGCTCCCACATACTTCTTCTGCGAAAGCATTTGCAGCGCGGACCGATATGCTACAATGGGATCATTGCGCGTTACAGGTGCCACCGTCGATACTGGTCGTGCCTGAATTGGTTGTTGCACCGGACGTGCTTGAATAGATGCCCGTCCATTCGATATTTGCGGAGCCGCTTGGACAGGCCGCGCTTGAATGGGTGCAGGACGCGCTTGAATAGGACGTTGGACTGGTCGTGCTTGAATAGGTACGCGTGGTTGTGGACGTGCCTGCGTTGGTGCGGCGGTCACACCTTGCACCAGTGGCTGACCATCACGCTTGCAAAACTTAGCCCCTGGACGATTGTGAAAACCGCATTTCGGGCAAACCAAGCCATTCGCTGCATTAGTTGCCATCATAAGTGTTGCATTCGGCGAACTAACGGCTGGTATAGCGATAGTCTGAGGTGCGACACTGTTCGGCAAACATTGCTGTAACGCAACACGCATCTCTTCCGCGCTCTGAAAACGGAGCGCAGGCTCCTGCTGCATCGCGCGAATAATCACCTGCTCAATCGGACACACCTTTCTTCCATTGACTTGCACAGTACGTAGGCGCGGATTCTTCGCTACAATACTACCAGTTGGCGGTGTTTGGATCGGGTCTGGCTCAAAGTTTGTGAGCAAATGATATAGCGTCGCCCCCAACGAATAGATGTCAGAGCGAGCGTCAGTCTGGACAAGGCGTCCTGGATTTTGCGCGGTACGCTTCTGCCCTGGCATTGTGATTGAGCCAAGATGTTCAGGCGAGGCA
>CAXTWV010000367.1:0-4887 GCA_964248005.1 uncultured Ktedonobacteraceae bacterium
TCGTCGGGACCAACTACTGGAACGCTCTCCTGTCCGCTCCAGGAGTCATCGAGCAGCAACTTAGCCCCTACAGCCGCTATATCGGGAGTGGCAACGGTGTGAAGCTTGCGATCAGCGGAGTTCGCCAGGGAGAACATCCCCTGATTCTTAATCGACTGGACCTGTCCGAGCAGGTTCTCCATGAAGAACGGCATTCGTAGCACACGGCAATTCACGCCAGTGCTCTCGATCAGTTCTTCCATAGCGAGTGCCGACGACAAGAGTCCGGCATTCTTTATAGTTGTCCCACGGCCCAGAGTCGAGACGACAACGACACGCTTGACACCCTGGCTCTTGATAGCCTCACATGCAGGACGAGTGAAGTTCAGGTAGTAGTCCTCGACGTTGCTGGCATGGGGATTCGGGGGTACCAGCCAGAACACGGAGTCAGCACCCGCGAATGCTCTGGTGACGACATTGATATCGTCGTGCGATCCCTGCACCACCTCGACCCGCTCCCGTATCTTCGGATCGAGATGTGAGGGGTCGCGCACGATCACACGGATTGCCTCTGCGCTGTCAAGGACAGTATTGAGGACCTGACGACCGATTCGCCCAGTGGGAGTGGTAATAACGATCATATAACCTCCATCAAAGATTGGTTGAGTAGCATTAAAAAGATGTATTAAGGTGTATTAATGTGAGTCATCGGTTCAAGCATAGGCAAAAACGTGCATGCAATTCACTTAGGACTGCGCGTTTCGATCATAGGTGTCTCGTTCCAAAGTTGCCCCTCAAGCTCACGTCCACTTGCTCTCGCAGTGCGTCCACCCCACTGCTTGAAATAGAACGGCACCTTCGCATTATGACACTGGTCACGAATGCTCGTGGCCCATTCTGCTTTCATGACGCGGTGGTTAGGGCCAGATTCTCCTGCGACGATGACCCAACCTATGCCATCAAGGTTCAAGTTGTCCAATGGGCCAAGTAGAGGCTCACAGGAGAGAAATTTAAGCTGTGCTGGTGTGGCGCGAAGGTAGTCAATGCGGCGGACAACCCTCTCGTCTTCGATTGATGTGCCAAGCCAAAGATTGGATGGCCAATCAAGTTGGTCCGAGATCTTGCGGACCCTGCCAGGACGTTTCGTGAGTAGCTGGTATGTATGCTGTGGTGTCTCAGTCATAACCTTGAAGACGTCGCGGATGAACGATAGAGGGACACCTGGGTGAAACAGGTCTCCCATGGAAGTAACAAAGACAACTCTTGGGTGGCGCCAATGGTAAGGTTGCTGCAATACGTTGGAATGTGTTACCACGCCAAAGCCTGGTCCTGAGGTCACAGGATCGCCGTCGGTTTGGTACTTCTTTGCCCCCATAGCCTTGAGGCGTTTCGCCAGAGCAAGAGCATAGCAATTATCGCAACCAGCCGACACACGGTCGCATCCCGTTACGGGATTCCATGTAATAGTTTTCAATTCTTCTGAACGTTGCGGTGTCATGTGTGCTCCTCAGCTTATTCGTCGAAAAAATTGTTTGAGAAACATGATATGGTGCTAGGCTGTGTCTACCACGGGATGAGTACGATCTTGCCCTAGTATGCCGTCGTGTCAAAGCGTGTATGGATTCTTTCCTCCACGGTCATAGTCCAATAGCGACTGGGTTGATACCGCAGAACTCCGTGATGGTCAGCAACATAGCTCAATGTTTACAGTGATAACGATATCATGTTATCACACAATTGTCAAGGAGTTAACGATTTGTTGTTATCACTGAAAAATCGGAGGTGGTATCTTTGAAGAGGTAACCTCAAATCAACGTTCTGTGTCGATAAACCGTGTGAGCCACTCATCTAAGAGAGCGTATTCTGCCTTAGTGAACGGATGTGCATCCTCTGCCAATAATGCTTTGAGGGCCACCGCGAAGCGAGTCAAATCACTGCGAAGAGAGGGCCGAGAATTCGTAGAAGCAGTATGCGCGTCGCTGATGATGGCTGTGAGGACCGCCTCGCGCGTGGCGACTGAGAGTGTCAGGTCACGACTCGCATCGCCTTGTGCAATAAGCGCGAGGACAACCCCGACTCCGGCAGCATGAAGCATATCCACCGCACGCTCGATGCTAACGCGCAAGCGACCTGCCTCGGCGACCCGTCGCACCAGTCCGAGGAGTACATCCCGCAACTTAGCCGCGGCGGGATGCGATGCGCCTGGACGGGGGGTACCATACATCAACATGTACAGATCGGGGTTAGCCAGCCCAAAATCGACGTTCAGATTCCAGCCGCGGCGCAGGTCTTCTACAGGATCCTGGTCGGTCTCGCGCTCTTGATGGCTCACAAGGTAGGTGTCATAGCCTTGCCTGACAACCGCTTCGAGCAAGCCCTGCATGTCGCCGAACTGACGATAGATGGTCGGGGCCTGCACACCAGCGGCACTACTGATGGACCGAGTAGATACTGCCTCGCGTCCTCCCTCAGTCAACAGACGCGCCGCCGCCTGTAGAATGCGGTCGTGAGGATCCATGTTAGTTTCGCTTTCCATAATGACTATGGTAACACATATTAGTTAGCAGTGCAAAGGCCGCAGGTAGACGAAATCATTTTTTGACAACCCTTGCGTTATCGTTGAAAACATGATATAGTTATCAGTGTTATCGTTTCGATATCCTTTCATTACCTAGTGGAGGGGTAAGAGACGCGAGAAATATTGTAGTGAGACATTACCTGAGTTATCAGAAGTCATGCTCTCAATAAACCTGAGGAGAAGTTACTATGTCAGCGAACATTGATTCGACCATTAACGTATTGAAAGGTCAGCTGAATGCTGCCGCCGTTCAGAAGGGTGCTCAGATGATCAGTAAGTGGGAAGCCGATCTGGATCATGCCGACTGGCTCGGTGCCAAGACCATCCATGCCGATCTGGTCAAACTGCGCCACCACCTGGAAGGCGGCAAGTTGGATGGTGCTACCATCGGTAAGTTGCTGATCAAACTGGGCGAGTCCACCGAGCGTGCTGCCGTGCATGCCAAGGGTGACACCACCGATCAGCTGAAGAGCTTGGGTCAGACACTTGTGAAGGCAGGCGAGGGTCTGCAATAAGGTCGAGAGCTATAGCATCAGTTGAGCGGTCAAGCTGGAAACACGGTAGCGAGGTAGCTGCCGACCTCTGGCTGACTAAGTTTTGCTCGCTCGTCCCTTTAAGCTTGACCATGCAATAGTGTTCAAGCTTAAAGGGACGCATATCGCAGAAAAGAGGAACGATGCAACGTAGCCAGATAAGCGTTACTACCCCGGCGGACTTCAATTTCGAGTCCACGGTCAGCAGTCACGGCTGGGAACGACTTGAGCCTTTCTCGCTGAAACGTGAAAATCACGTTTTGACGCGGATCGAGCACCTCCCTTCGCAACTCGCGCGTCTTGAGATCACGTATGACAGTGAAATCAATGTCGCTGTTTATAGTGAGACCAAGCTTCAAGAAAAAGACCAGAACTACATTACTGAGTTCATCACTCACTGTTTCTGCTTGAATTGGGATATGAGCGGATGTTATGCGAAAGTAGCAGACGATGCCGCCTACAGCTTTATCAAAGAGAAGCGACTGGGTAGACTACTCGTCGCACCTAGCATGTGGGAGAACTTAGTCAAGACGCTGTTCTTGACCAACACTCATGCCCAGCACACCACTGCGATGGCCGCAAAATTCTGTACCCTGGGCGACTCCTTTGGGGAGAAGCACGCTTTTCCGACGCCTGAACAGGTGCTCGCTAAGAGCGTGGACCAATTGGAAAAGCAAACAGGCACGGGCTACCGCGCAAAGTACGTGTATGACCTGGCAGAAGCAATAGCGTCCGGCTTCGACCCGGAATCGTTGCGGAATCCCTCGCTCACATATGAAGATATCTTCGAGAAGGTCAGGACATTTCACGGTTTTGGCGCATACAGCGCAAGTTACATCCTCAAAATTTTGGGACGCTTCGAGCGCATTAGTATAGACACAGTGATTCGTCGCTACTTTAAAGAGATATCAGGACAAGAGAACGCCACTGACGCCGACATCAATGCCTACTACGAGCACTTCGGTGAATACAAAGGTATGATCGCCTTCTGGGATGTATCGCGTCTTGCGGATGAGAAAGGCGAGTTGTCCTTTTAGAAATTTCACCGTTTCGCAAAATTCGGGTTCCACCCCGATGAACTCACGTCACGGACGAGTTCTACGAGCCGCAATCGGAGGTTATCATGATTGTTATCACCACACCCACTGGGCGAATCGGTCACCAGATTCTCAATAAAATTCTTGGTAGCGGCGAGCCGATCCGTGTGATCGTGCGCGACCCCTCACATCTCGATCCGAAGATACGGGAGCGGGTCGAGGTGGTGCAGGGATCGCACGACGATATCAATGTCGTCACCAGAGCATTCGCGGGTGCTGACTCCGTGTTCTGGCTGGTACCCCCGAATCCCCATGCCAGCAACGTCGAGGACTACTACCTGAACTTCACTCGTCCTGCATGTGAGGCTATCAAGAGCCAGGGTATCAAACGCGTGGTCTTCGTCACAAGCTTGGGCCGCGAGTTCGGCGAGAACGCCGGGCTACTGTCGGCGATGTTCGCGATGGACAATCTGCTTGAGCGCACGGGCGTGAGTTACCGTGCGCTGCGCATGCCGTTCTTTACGGAGAACTTGCTCAACCAGGTCGAAGCAATTACGCGTCAGGGGATGTTCTCCCTGGCGAACTCCGCGGATCACAAGCTCACAGCTGTCGTCACTCCTGATGTCGCCGAGGTAGCGACTACTCTGTTGCTCGACGGCTCCTGGAGCGGACAGGAGAGCATTCCAGTAGTTGGTCCCGACGATTTGTCTCCTACCGACATGGCGCGGATTCTGTCCGAGGTGCTGCAGCGTCCAGTCCG